>NZ_JBHWIO010000043.1:51636-69988 GCF_042732075.1 Kitasatospora sp. NPDC059812 | reverse complement strand
CCTCGCTTTATAGACCTAGCAACACCACACCCCCCCCGAGTGCCGGGTGTTTTTGCTAGACCCCCCCCTCCCCCCGCACCTCCCACCCGCCACCTGGAGAACCGGATGAGCCAGCCCAGCCGCATCGACGTCCTCGGCGAACACGAGGACCGCTTCGACGAGATCCTCACCCCCGACGCCCTGAACTTCGTGGCACGCCTGCACGAGGCCTTCGCCGACCGCCGCGCCGAACTCCTCGCCGAGCGCCGCCGCCGCGCGACAGCGCTCGCCACCGGAGGCACCCTGGACTTCCTCCCCGAGACCCGCGCCGTCCGCGAGGACACCACCTGGCGGGTGGCCGGCGCCGGACCCGGCCTGGCGGACCGCCGGGTGGAGATCACCGGCCCACCCGAGCGCCGGATGGCCGTCAACGCGCTCAACTCCGGCGCGAAGGTGTGGCTGGCGGACTTCGAGGACGCCACCTCCCCCACCTGGCACAACCTGCTCACCGGCCAGCTGAACCTGCTCGACGCCATCGAGCGCCGGATCGACGACACCACCCCGGAGGGCAAGCGGTACCGGATCGGCGACACGCCCGCCACCATCGTCGTGCGCCCGCGCGGCTGGCACCTCGACGAGCAGCACCTGCTGATCGACGGCCGCCCGGCGATCGGCGCGCTGGTCGACTTCGGCCTCCACCTCTTCCACTGCGGCCGGCGGCAGATCGAGCGCGGCAGCGGCCCGTACTTCTACCTGCCCAAGCTGGAGAACCACCTCGAAGCCCGGCTGTGGAACGACGTCCTCACCTTCGCCCAGCACGAGTTGGGCATCCCGCACGGAACGATCCGCGCCACCGTGCTGATCGAGACCATCACCGCCGCGTTCGAGATGGACGAGATCCTGTACGAGCTGCGCGAGCACGCGGCCGGCCTCAACGCCGGGCGCTGGGACTACCTGTTCAGCCTGATCAAGAACTTCGCCACGCACGGCCCCCGCTACGTCCTGCCGGACCGCGCCACCCTCACCATGACCCAGCCCTTCCTGCGCGCCTACACCGACCTGCTGGTGCGCACCTGCCACCGCCGCGGCGCCCACGCCATCGGCGGCATGGCCGCCGCCGTCCCGCAGCGCGACCCCGCCGCCAACGAGGCGGCCCTGACCAAGGTCCGCGCCGACAAGGAGCGCGAGGCCGGCGACGGCTTCGACGGCTCCTGGGTCGCCCACCCCGGCCTCGTCGCCACCTGCCGGACGGCCTTCGACACCGTCCTCGACGGCCGCCCGCACCAGCTCGACCGCACCCGCGAGGACGTCGAGGTCACCGCCGCCGACCTGCTCGGCGTGCACAGGCTGTCCGTCGGCCTGCCGACCGAACAGGGCCTGCGCTCCAACGTCGCCGTCGCCCTGCGCTACCTGACGGCCTGGCTAGGCGGCTCCGGGGCCGTCGCCGTCTTCGGCCTGATGGAGGACGTCGCCACCGCCGAGATCGCCCGCTGCCAGATCTGGCAGTGGCAGCACCACTGCTCCCGGCTGACCGGCGGATCGCTCGCCACCCCCGACCTCGTACGGCGGCTGATCGACCGCGAGCGCGCCACCCTGCTCGGCGAGGGCGCCGACCCGGCGCTGGTGGACGACGCCGTACGGATCCTGGAGGAGACCGCCCTCGGCGCCGAACTGCCCTCCTTCCTCACCACCGAGGCCTACGCCCGCCACCTCGTGCGGATCCGCACCGCGGCCTGAGCCGCCCGACCACGGAGGCAACACCATGAACGACATCCGCCGAGTCGCGGTCGTCGGCGCCGGGCAGATGGGCTCCGGCATCGCCGAGGTCTTCGCCCGCGCCGGCCTGGACACCGTCGTCTGCGAGGCCGGCCGAGGCGCCCTGCGCGCCGCCCGGGCCCGGATCGACCGCTCGCTGCACCGCGCCGTCGACCGCGGCCGGATCAACGAGCAGCAGCGCACAGACGCCTGGGCCCACCTGCTGTTCGCCGACGACCTGGAAGCGCTCGCCGACCGCCAGCTCGTCGTCGAGGCCGTCGTCGAGGACGAACGGGTCAAGACCGAGGTGCTCGGCACCCTGGACAAGGTGCTCGTCGCCGACGACGCCGTCCTGGCCACCAACACCTCCGCCATCCCGGTCACCCGCCTCGGCATCACCACCGACCGCGCCTCCCACGTCCTCGGCCTGCACTTCTTCAACCCCGCCCCCGTCATGCCGCTCGTCGAACTGGTCGCCTCGCTGCACACCGCCCCGACCGTCCTCGACCGGGTGGAGGCCTTCACCCGGGACACCCTCGGCAAGCACGTCATCCGCTCCCGCGACCGGGCCGGCTTCGTCGTCAACGCCCTGCTGGTGCCCTACCTGCTCTCCGCCGTCCGGATGGCCGAGGCCGGCCACGCCAGCCCCGAGGACATCGACGCCGGCATGGTCCACGGCTGCGCCCACCCCATGGGCCCGCTCCAACTCGCCGACCTCATCGGCCTGGACACCGTGCAGGCCATCGCCGAGTCCATGTACGACGAGTACAAGGAACCGCTCTACGCGCCGCCGCCCCTGCTCTCCCGCATGGTCGAGGCGGGCCTGCTCGGCCGCAAGAGCGGGCGCGGGTTCCACGGCTACACCGCGAGCGCCTGAACCGACACTTCGCCGGCAGCGTGTCGGGTGCACACCGCTGTCGGCCGACCACCACCACGGCCCCCGCAGCGGGGGCGGCGACATCCGAGCCGCCGGGCCCTGCTGAACCGGACGCCCGGGCAGGCGCGTTGTAGCCCGTAAGTGCGTGTACACGAGAAGCACAATCATCCTGACAGGCAGGAAAGTTGATGGCACATCATGCACGGCGGCTGGCTGCGTTGCTCAGCGGGGTGTCCTTGGTCCTCTCCGCGCCGTTGATGTCGGGGCCGGCCTTCGCCGCGTCGGCCGATCCGGCGACCGGCTCCGCCGCCGAGGCCTTCGCCGAGGCCCAGGAGCGGATAGTCCAGGCCGCGGACGAGGTCAACCGGCAGGCTCACCTGGACCCGGCCACCGGGTACGGCAACATCGTCGTGTCCGTGAAGGACGAGGGGTACACCCTCTACTGGAAGGGGGAGATTCCCCAGGACATCGGTGGTCTGGTCGCCGCCCAGCGTGCCCGAGGCGTCGCCGTCTCGGTCGTTCCCTCGCTCTACAACGCCGAGGAGCTGAAGGAACGGGCGCATGCGATCATCACGTCCGACCTCCGCGTCAACGGCGCGGAGATCATCAGCGCGGGGCCGAGCAACGACGGCAACTCACTGAACATCGGTATCGACGCCGCACAGCTCGCAGCCCAGGACAACGCTCAGGCCTCCCTGCAGAGCACGGCCTCGATCCCGGACAGCCTCACCCACGGCATCCCCGTCACCGTCGCGCCGGAGGAAGCCGCCCACGACACGGGTCTGCGGGAGGCGGACAGCTCCCCCTGGTTCGGCGGATCCCTCATCAAGACCACCGTGGGAGGTCTGAACGCGACCTGCTCGTCCGCCTTCGGCGCCAAGTGGCCCAAGGAGTACAACCCCGCGGGGTACGACCAGTACTACCTGATCACCGCCGAGCACTGCGTGTCGTCCGGCACCACGGTCAAGAGCGGCAACGGCCTGGTGATCGGCAAGGTGGCGGACGAGATCGTCCGTTACGACAGTGCGTTCATCTCGGTGGACAAGGCCTCTCCGTGGTTCTACACCGGTGGGCCGGTCAAGTCGACGACCCAGACCACGTCGAAGTTCACCGGCCCCGGCACCCTCTACGCCGGCATGGAGTTCTGCGTGAGCGGCGCGCTCATGGGGGAGGTCTGCGGCGGAAGGGCCGTCAGCACGAACCAGGAGAAGAAGATCGAGGGATCCACGCGCGTGGTGAGCGAGCTCGACCAGGTCGCCGGCAAGAACATGGCGGGGAAGGGGGACAGCGGCGGCCCCGTTTACTCGTACGGCACGCAGGGCAACAAGTTCGCCGCGGGAATCCTGTCCGCGAGCATCAAGGGAGAGAACTGCAAGAATCCGCTCGGTGGGACACGCCCGTCCTGTTCGCCCAATATCTACGTGACGGAGCTCGCGTCGACCCTGCGCCTGTACAACGGCATGGTGATCGGCAACTTCGTGTAGCCGGATTCCTCCCGCCTGCATGCGCAGGCCGGTGATCGGGGCGGCGTCGGCACTAAGTCGGCGCCGCCCCTGGTCCTTTGGTTCAGGTCTGCGCCTGCCTGGCGTTCCTGCGTTTCGCAGGTCTCGGGCTTCCCGGGTCCGGGTGAAACGGGCCGGGCCTACCCGGCCGGGCGCCGCACGGCGTGCGGGGCCCGGCCGGGGCGTGTCGCCGGCGGGTCAGCCGGCGAGTTCCGCGCGCAGGTGGCGGGCGGCGCCGACGAGGCTGTCGAGCGAGGCGCGGGTCTCCGTCCAGCCGCGGGTCTTCAGTCCGCAGTCGGGGTTGACCCAGAGCCGCTCGGCGGGGATGGCGGCCAGGCCCGCGCGCAGCAGTTCCACGGCCTCCTCGGTGCTGGGGACGCGCGGGGAGTGGATGTCCCAGACGCCCGGGCCGACCTCGCGCGGGTAGCCGGCCCCGGCGAGTTCTCCGGCGACCTCCATGTGCGAGCGGGTGGCCTCCAGCGAGATGACGTCCGCGTCGAGTTCGTCGATCGCCGTCATGATCGCGCCGAACTCGGCGTAGCACATGTGGGTGTGGACCTGGGTGTCGGCGCGGACGCCCGAGGTGGCCAGGCGGAAGGACTCGGTGGCCCACGCCAGGTACGCCGGGCGGTCGGCGGCGCGCAGCGGCAGGGTCTCGCGCAGGGCCGGCTCGTCGACCTGGACGACGGCCGCGCCCGCGGCCTCCAGGTCGGTGACCTCGTCCCGCAGGGCGAGGGCGACTTGCCGGGCGGTGTCGCCGAGCGGCTGGTCGTCTCGGACGAAGGACCAGGCGAGCATCGTGACGGGGCCGGTGAGCATGCCCTTGACCGGGCGGTCGGTGAGGCCCTGCGCGTAGCGGAACCAGTCGACGGTCATCGGGTGCGGGCGGGAGATGTCCCCGGCCAGGACCGGCGGGCGCACGTACCGGGTGCCGTAGGACTGCACCCAGCCGTGCCGGGTGGCGAGGTAGCCGGTGAGCTGTTCGGCGAAGTACTGGACCATGTCGTTGCGCTCGGGCTCGCCGTGCACCAGGACGTCCAGTCCGGCCTTCTCCTGGAAGGCGATGACCTCCCGGACCTCGGTCTCCATCCGCTCCCGGTAGGCCGCCGCGTCGATCCGGCCCGCCGTGAGGTCGGCCCGGGCGACCCGCAGTTCGGAGGTCTGCGGGAACGAGCCGATGGTGGTGGTCGGCAGCAGCGGCAGGCCGAGCCGGGCGCGCTGGGCCTCGGCCCGCTGCGGGTAGGCCTGGGCGCGGCGTGCATCCGCGTCGGTGACGGCAGCGGTGCGGGCGCGCACCGCCGGGTCGTGGGTGATCGGCGAGTTGGCGCGCGAGGCGAGGTCGGCGCGGTTGGCGGCCAGGTCGGCGGCGATCGCCCCCGTGCCCTCGCGCAGGCCCCGGGCCAGCAGCGCCACCTCCCTGGCCTTCTGCTGGGCGAAGGCGAGCCAGCGCAGGATCTGCGGGTCGACGTCGCGTTCGGCGGCGGCGTCCAGCGGCACGTGCAGGAGGGAGCAGGACGGCGCGACGTCGACCCGCTCGGCCAGGCCCAGCAGGGTCGCCAGGGTGGCCAGCGACTTCTCCAGGTCGTTGATCCAGATGTTGCGGCCGTCGACCACCCCGGCGACCAGCCGCTTGCCGGGCAGCCCGCCGACGGCGGCCAGGTCGTCAAGGTTCGCCGCGGCGGGCCCCGTGAAGTCCAGCGCCAGGCCCTCGACCGGGGCCTTGGCCAGCACCGGAAGGGCCTCGCCCAGGCGGTCGAAGTAGCTCGCGACCAGCAGCTTCGGACGATCCGCCAGACCGCCCAGCTCACGGTAGGCGCGGGCGGCGGCGTTCAGCTCGGCCGGGGTGCGGTCCTGCACCAGGGCGGGCTCGTCCAGTTGCACCCACTCGGCGCCGGCCGCCTTCAGGTCCGCCAGCAGCTGCGCGTAGACGGGCAGCAGCCGGTCCAGCAGGGTGATCGGCTGGAAGTCCTCGGCGACGCCGGGGGCGGGCTTGGCGAGCAGCAGGTAGGTGAGGGGGCCGACCAGAACGGGGCGTGCGGTGTGGCCGAGCGCCAGCGCCTCCCGGAACTCCCCGACGGCCTTGGCCGGGTTCGCGGTGAAGACGGTGTCCGGGCCGAGTTCGGGCACCAGGTAGTGGTAGTTGGTGTCGAACCACTTGGTCATCTCCAGCGGCGCGACCTCCTGGGTGCCGCGCGCCATGGCGAAGTAGCCGTCCAGCGCGTCGATTTCGACCGCATCCCGGTGCCGGGGCGGGATCGCGCCGACGGCGACCGTGGTGTCCAGTACGTGGTCGTAGAGCGAGAAGTCGCCGGTGGGCACTTCCAGGACACCGGCCCCGGCGAGCTGCGCCCAGTTCTTCCGGCGCAGGCCGACCGCCGTCTCCTGCAGGGCGTCGGCGGTGACCGTGCCCTTCCAGTAGCCCTCGACGGCCTTCTTCAGCTCCCGGCCCTGGCCCTGCCGGGGGTAGCCGTACACGGTGGCCCTGGTTGCCGCGGCTGCGGACTTCGTGGTCAAGGGACTCTCCTTCGCGAGTCTGGCTCCTCAAGTGCCCGGGGACGGGACGAGAGCGCGAAGGGATGACGAACCGGGCGGCGGCTCGCGTCGATGCGCGTGCCGGACCCGCCTGGTATGGTCGCCGACCCGCCCACGAGGTCACCGGGATATCCGCACGCGGAACGGTCCGCGGGCGGGCAACGGGCAGGTCTTCGGACTCGTGGGCGCACCGGGCCTGTTGGCGTCCGGTACCTACTGGCCATCGCTTCCCAGACCCGTCCCGGGTCCAGTGCGTATGACGGCGGTCGTTCCCACTCACCGCTGCGGGGCAGTCCCGGATTCCCACCGGGTTCCCTCTTGCGACGTCCTGCCTGGCGGGCAGGACGAACCAGCTGCGCCGCCAGCTTAGGGGCAAACCGCCGGGGCCGACGCGGAATTCACGGAAGCCGTCCGCATGGTGAGACTCCCTCGCCGCTCGCGGAGCCGATGGCGGTGCCGGTCGCGGTGCCGGTCGCCGCGACTCGTCGACCGTCCGGGGCTTCGAAGCGCACCGTGGGCTCGAAGTTGGCGCGGCGGGCCGCGCGGCGGAAGACGGTGAGGACGGCCGGGCCGACGACGAGCACGGCGGTGAAGGTGGTGACGGCCCGACCGGTGTCCCAGCCGAGCGAGGTGGCGAGGTCGAAGAGCAGGTAGCGGTGCCACTGCTCGGTGAAGGGCAGCCCCGGCAGGTAGGCGATGGAACTGTTCGGGTCGGTGGAGAACGGCCAGAAGGAGAGGTTGAGGAGGAAACCGAAGAGGTACCCGGAGAACGCCCCGTACGCGGCCAGCATCGACACCTCCCAGCGCCGCCGTCGGGTTCTCGGCAGGAGCCCGGCGAGCATGCCGACGAACGCGCAGCCGAACATCTGGTACGGCATCCAGGGGCCGACGCCGCCGGTGAGCAGCGCGGAGGCGAACAGCGAGGTGCAGCCGAGGGTGAAGCCGAAGCCCGGGCCGAAGACCCGGCCGGCCAGGACGAGGAGGAAGAAGACCGTCTCCACCCCGGCGGTGCCGGCGCCGAGCGGGCGCAGCCCGGCGTTGACGGCGGACAGGACGCCGAGCATGGCGAGGGCCTTGGCGTCGATGCCGCCGGCCGCGATCTCGGCGATGACGACGGCGAGCACCAGGATCAGCAGGGCGCCGAAGATCAGCGGCGGGGCGTAGGAGGAGCCGAACTTCCCGGGGGCGACGACGAACGGCCAGGTGAAGGCGACCAGGCCGATGAAGGCGGCCAGGGCCGCGACGACGCGGGCCCGGCCGGGGATCCGGACGGCGCTCACCGGGCGGCCTCGGCGGGTTCCAGGGCCTCGGCCACCTGCCGGGTGGTCAGGTAGGGCAGCGGGGCGAGGATCTTGGCGGTCTGGGGGGCGAAGGTGGGCGAGGCGACGATGACCTCGGCGGTGGGGCCGTCGGCGACGATCTCGCCCTCGGCCATCACCACCACCCGGTCGGCGGCGGCGGCGACGAACTCGACGTCGTGGGTGGAGACGACGACCGTACGGCCTTCGGCGGCGAGGGCGTCGACGATGCCCGTGAGCGCCTCCTTCGCGTGGTAGTCGAGCCCTCGGGTGGGTTCGTCCAGCAGCACCACCCTTGGCGCGGCGGCCAGTTGGATCGCCAGGACCAGGGCCAGCTTCTGGCCCTCGGAGAGGTCCCGGGGGTGGGTGCCGTCGGGGATCCCGGGGGCGAGCCGGTCGAGGATCTGCCGCGCTGTCGGGCTTGCTGCGGTCGGACCGGCTGCGGTCTGGCCGGCGGCGGTCGGGCCGGCGGCGCTGCGGGCCTCCAGGTCGCTCTGGGCGAGTTCCTGGGCGACCGTCTCCAGGTACAGCAGGTCGGTCGGGGTCTGCGGGACGAGCCCGACGAGCTGCCGGGCCCTGGTCGCGGAGAGCCGCTTGGGGTCCGCGGCCGGCCCGCCGTCGGCGCCGAGGACCTGCACGCTGCCGCCCTGCCGGGGGCCGGAGCCCTGGAGGGCCCACAGGAGCGAGGACTTGCCCGAGCCGTTGCGCCCCATCAGCGCGGTGACCTCGCCGGCCCGCAGCGCCAGCCCGACCTCCCGGACGGCGGTGACCGGCCCGTACCGGACGACCACCCCCCGGGCGTCCAGCACCCGTTCCCCCGCCACCGCTGCCCGGCGCGGCGGAGGAACGGGCACGTCGGTGAGCCGCTCCCGCAGCGGGGCGGCGGCGCGCCGGGCGTCCCGGACGGAGAGCGGCAGCGGCCGCCACCCGGCCAGCCGGCCGAGGTCGACGACGGGCGGCGCGATCGCGGTGTGCCGGAAGACCTCGGCGGGCGGCCCGTGCACGACCGTCCCGTCGCCGGGCAGGTAGGCGACGCGGTCGGCGTACTGGACGACCCGCTCCAGGCGGTGTTCGGCGAGCAGGACGGTGACGCCGAGGTCGTGGACCAGGCGGGTGATGGCCGCGAGCACCTCCTCGGCGGCGGTCGGGTCGAGCGCCGAGGTCGGTTCGTCCAGGACCAGGACGCGCGGGTGCGCGGTAAGCACCGAGCCGATGGCGACGCGCTGCTGCTGGCCGCCGGAGAGCTCGTGCAGGGCGCGGTGGCGCAGGTCGGCGAGGCCGAGCAGGTCGAGGGTCTCCTCGACGCGCTTGCGCATCACCTCCGGCGGGACGGCCAACTGCTCCATGACGTAGGCGAGTTCCTCCTCCACCGTGTCGGTGGTGAAGCCGACCAGCGGGTCCTGCCCCACCACGCCCACCACGTCCGCGAGTTCGCGCGGCGGGTGGTGCGCGGTGTCCCGGCCGTCCACGGTGACCCTGCCTCGCAGGGTGCCGCCGGTGAAGTGCGGCACGAGGCCGTTGACGGCGCCGAGCAGGGTCGACTTGCCGACGCCGGTACGGCCGACCACCAGGCAGAGCTCGCCCTCCGGGATGTGCAGGTCGACGTCGCGCAGGACGGGGGTGGTCTCGCCGTCGTACACCACGCCGACCTGGTCGAATCGGATCACGTGCTCACCTCGGGGGTCGTGCGGTCGGTGCCGGTGCGGCGGGCCCCGGTGGCGGGCTCCGGGGTACGGCCCGGCGGCGGCGCGATCACCCCGGCGGCGCCGGCCAGCAGCAGGGCGAGCACCGGGACGAGCGGCAGGCTCGGCCAACTGAGCGGGTAGAGAGAGGGGTTGAGGTCGGTGGCGGCGTAGCCGACGGTGGCGAACAGCAGGACGGCGGCAATCACCCCGCAGCCCGCGACGCCCCACTCGGCGGCCTGCCAGCGGTCCGGCCGGTAGGTGGTGCGCCGCACGCGCCGGCCGCCGAGGATCAGCCCCGCCACGCAGAGCAGGGCGCCCGCGAGGAAGGCCGGAAGCCCCAGGGCAGCGGGGGCGGTTCCGTCCAGGAGCCCGTACACCCCGGCGCACAGGCCGCACATGCCGAGCAGCATCAGGGCGCCGGTGACGCGGCGGGAGCGGCGGGTCGCGGTGCCGGAGCGGCCGTAACCGCGCGAGTCCATCGCGGCGGCCAGGTGCAGCGAACGCTCCAGCGCGTCCTCCAGCACCGGGACGACGATGCTGCGCAGCGCACGGACGCCCTTCCGCTGCCCGGCCCGCAACCGCCTTGCCCGGGCGACGCGTTGGACGCTCTGCACCAGCTGCGGCGCGACGCTCAGCGACACCGTCACGGCGACGCCCAGCTCGTACAGGGCGCCGGGCAGCACGCGCAGGGCGCGCTTGGGGTTGGCGAGGGTGTTGGCGGCGCCGATGCAGCAGATCAGGCAGGCCAGGCGCAGCCCGTCGAAGGCGGCGGAGAGAGTCGCCTCCAGGGAGACCGGCCCGCCGATCCGGATGCCCGCGTACCAGGCGGGGGTGGGGAGGTGCGGGAGGGAGAAGAGCAGGTGGTCGTGCGGGGTGATGCCAGTGGCGAAGACGCACCGGAACACCACCCGGATCGCCACCACGGTCAGGGCCAGCCACAGGTAGTAGGTGAACCCGCGGGCCCACGGGGCCTCGGTCCGGCGGGCGGTGACCACGTAGCCGAGCACGGCGAGGACGAGCAGGAGCAGCAGCGGGTTGGTGGTGCGGCTGGCCGCCGTCGCCAGGGCGAGCGCCCAGGTCCACCAGGCCAGCGGGTGCAGGTTCCGGGGGCTGCGCCGGCTCCCGGCGTCCCGTCGGGGGGTGGGCTTCGGGTTGGGGTTGGGCTTCGGGTCGGGCTTCGGCTTCGGGTCGGGCTTCGGGGGGACGGCGCCGGGTTCGTCGGGCTTGGTCACCGGATCACTCGGCCCGTCGGCGGCGGCGGTGCGCGACGACCACGGTGGCCGCGCCCAGCGCCCCCACGAGGGCGGTCGCGATGACGGCGGGAACCATCGACCCGGAGTCGTGCGGGGCGTCCGCCACCGGATTGGCGTCCACCACGCCGCCGGGCACGGCGGGGGTGGACGTCGGCGCGGCCGCGGCCTCGACCGTCTGCGGGGTCGGCTGATCGCTCGGGGCGTCCGTCGGCGGCACGGTGGACGGCTCGACCGGCACCGGCGTGGCGGGCACGGGCGTCGGCTCGGGCGCTCCGGGCGGAGTGATGCCGTCCTCGGGGGTGGCGGCGGCGCCGGGCCCCGGGGTGGTGGCGGGCGCGGGCGGACGGGCTCCGCCCGTCGGGGGCTTGGCGGGGGCCGGGGGCCGGCCCGATCCGGTGCCACCGGTCGTGCCGGCGCCGCTGGTGCCGGCGGTTCCGCCGCTGCTGCCGGTGCTGCCGGTTCCGCCTGCGTTTCCGGTGGTGCCGGTGGTGCCGGTGGCGCCGCTCGAACCGGTGCCGGAGCCGCTGCCGCTGCCGCCGGTCGTACCCGTGCCGCCCGTCGACCCGCCGCCGGAACCGCTGGAGCCGCCGCCCGAGCCGCCCGTGGTGCCCTGGCCGGGGTCGGCGGGCTGCCCGCCGGGACTGGAGTTGTTCGCGCGCACGCTGTCCGGCGAGAAGCCCGGCCGCCCCTCGGTGCCCTCGATGTTGGTGCCACCGAAGATCCAGAGGTCGACGCTGCCGGGCTTCGGCTGGTAGCTCATCGCGCCGAGCTGGCTGTAGGACCACTCGTTCTGGCCCGGATCGGCGTGCCAGTACGACCAGTAGGCCGTGGCCGGGGGCGTCAGGACGCACTTCTCCTGGTCCGGGGCCGGGAACTGCTTGCCGCCCTGGAAGCCGCTGTAGCCGATCCGGCAGATGAACGCCGGACCGTCGTGCCCGGTCCCGGTGGTCTTCCAGCCGCCCTGGTTGAGCAGGGTGAAGCCGGTGGTCGGCGTGGTCCCGCAGGAGCGCAGCAGCGGGCCGTCCCACTTGCTGAAGTCCACGGCGAGCACCACGCCGGAGGTGGTGGTGCACTGGTCGATCGGCAGCGGCGCCGCGGACGCCGGGGCGGTGCCCACGGCGACGCCGCCGAACGCGAGGGCGAAGGTCAGGGCCGCCGCCCCGGACAGCCGGCCGAGCCGACCGCCGAGCCGACCGCCGAGTCCCCGGCTCACCGGTGACGCCCCGGGGCGGCCGCGGCGCGGCGCCGGGCGACGAGGACGGCCGCCGCGCCGAGCGCGGTCAGCACACCCGCGCCCGCCGTCAGCGTCAGGGCCTGGGTTCCGGTCCGGGCCAGGCTGCCGGAACCGGCCTGCGCCGGCACGCCACCGGCGGGGGCGACGGCGACGGGTGCGCCACCGCCACCCCCACCGGCCGGAGCGTCGATGCCACCGGCCGACCAGGTGGCCGAACCGTCGCCGGTCGAGGGAACGGCGGTGTCCGAGGGACCAGCCGTGGCGGGAGAGCCCGTCGGGCTCGGCGTGCCCGTGGGCGTGTTCGTGGACGTGTTCGTGGGCGTGCCGGTCGGGGTATCGGTCGGCGTGCCCGTGGGAGTACCAGTGGGCGTGCCCGTCGGCGTGCCGGTCGGCGTACCCGTCGGGGTCGCCGTCCCGGTGGAAGTCGGAGTCGGCGTCGGCGTCGACGTTCCCCCGAGGTCCCGGAACAGCGTGCCGAACGAGATCCCGGTGGCACCGCCGAGCACCTGCGTGGACGCGCGGACGTCCGATCCCGGCTGCCCGGCGGAGGCGACGTTGAACCCGCCGTCGCCGTTCTGCTGACCCGCCAGGAAGTCGCGCGCCTTGGCGATCTGGGCGCCGTACGAGGCCTGGCGCAGCGTCATGCCCTGGATGGCGAGCGCGGCCGAGTTGGTCGAGTCGCCGGCCGCTCCCGGGAAGCCGCCGTCGGGCAACTGCCGCGCGGCGAGCCAGCCGAGGCCCTGGTCGACGGCCCGCGCGGCCTCGTCTCCCGGCACGAGGGCGAGGGCCATGACGGCCATCGCCGTGCTGTCCACGTCGGAGTCCCCGGTGGCGGGGATCAGGCTGGGCCAGGAGCCGTCCTGGTGTTGGAGGCCCTTCAGGTAGGCGATCGCGGGAGCGGCGTTCGTCGAGTCCCCGGCCCGGAGCTGGGCCATGATGCCGAGCGCCTGGGAGAACACCGAGGTGGCGTAGGTGTAGTTGCCGGGCGCCGCGCAGCCGGTGCTCTGGTCGGCCTTGGTGCACACGAGGGCGGCCAGGGCGGCGATCAGGTCGTGGCCGCCGAAGGCGCGCGGGTTGCGGCCGACCGCCTCGGCGAGCAGCGCCTCCTTTCCGATCGAGCCGCCGCCTGCGTACTCGGTGCCGATGCCGGTCCAGTCGTTGACGGTGCGCTCACCGGCGTCCTTGCCCGGCTGGTCCAGGAAGTCGACGATCCTGCGCAGCGCGGCGTCGTCGGTGCCGGTGGCCGCGAGGGCGTAGGCGCCGTCGATGGTGAGGCCGAAGTCGGCGAAGGCCGGGAAGCCCTCGTAGTAGCGGCCGTTGATCAGGCGGGAGGGGTCGGTGAGGTAGGCGCTGCCCTTGGCGGCGTCGGGGGTTCTTCCGGCAGGCGGCGTGCTGGCGGGCGTCGTCGGCGGGGTGGTGGCGGGCGTCGTCGGCGGCGTGCCGGCGTCCGGGTTGTGCCGGACGCTGGTGAGGTCGGTGCCGGTCAGGGCCAGGATCGCCTGCTCGGTGGCCGCCGGGTCCGGGTCGGTGGTCGACGCGTCGGGGCCGAAGCCGCCGTCCGCGCCCTGCCGGGCGGCGAGCCAGGCCGTGGCGGCGGCCCGGCGGGTGTCCTGTCCGGTGGCCTTGAACGCCTGGGCCGCGCTCGCGGTGCTGATGGTGTCGCCGGGGGCGCCGAGGTACGGGAGCAGGGATCCGTCGGCCTGCTGTCCGGCCGCGAGCTGGTCCGAAGCCTTCTTCGCCGCCGTCTCGTACCCGGGGGCCGTGCGCAGGGCGAGGACCGCAAGGCCGGTGGTGAGCGGGTCGGACTCGCAGTGCTCGCCGGCGACGATCATCGATCCGGCCACCCCGCCGTCGGCGCACTGGAGCGCCGTGAAGCGGGCGAGCGCCGGGGCGGGTGGCGTGACGCCGGCGCGCTGGAGGGCGATGACGCCGAGGGACTGGACCCAGGGCGAGGCCGCGCCGAGGAAGTCCCCGGCGGCGGTGCACCTGCCGTTCTCCCCCGCCGCCGTGCAGACGTGGCCGGTGAGCGCGGCGATCAGGTCCCGGCCGCCGAAGGCCCGGGGATCGCTGCCGGTGCTCTCGGCGACGAGGGCCAGCAGTGCGGCGGCCCTCGCATCGGGCTGGCCGGCCGGTCCGTCGGGGTACAGGAAGGCGTCGGTGTGGGCGGCGAGGAAGGCGGTCGTCCTGCGCAGCGCCGGGTCCTGCGTGCCGGCGGCGGCGAGGGCGACGGCGGTGAGGGCGGTCCGGGGGTAGTCCGGCCCCTCGACGGCCCAGTTCTCCATGTGGTCGCCGCCGACGAGTTGGCGGGCCAGCCAGGCCGCGGCGGCCGCCGGGTCACCGGTGGCGGACGGCCCGGTCGAGGTCGGCCCGGTCGGAGTCGGGGTCGGGGTCGGAGTCGGGGTCGCCGAGGGCGACGGCGACGCGGATGGCGAGGCGGACGGCGAAGCCGACGAACCACCGCTCTTCGCTCTCACTGAGTCCGGTGTGAAGCCCGGTGCCCCGCTGGTGCCGCCGATGTCGGTGCCGCCGTACACCCAGGCCTCGACCTCGCCGGGCTTGGGCTTCTGCGTCCCGGCGCCGAACCGGCTGTAGGACCAGGCCTGTTGGCCGGGTTCGGCGATCCAGTACGACCAGTACGCGGTGGCCTGCGGGGTGTTGACGCAGGGTTCCTCGGCCGGCGTCGGGTACTGGGTGCCGCTGTTGAAGGTCCCGGTTCCGAGGCGGCAGATGAAGGCGGGTCCGTCGTGCTCGGTTCCGGCAGTGGTGAAGCCGGCGGCGTGCAGCAGGTTCATCCCGGTCGTGGGGTGGGCGTCGCAGCCCCGGACGACGCCGCCGCCCCAGTGGGTGAAGTCGACGGCGACGATCGCGCCCGTCGTCGCCGTGCACTGCTCGATCGGGTCGGCGGCCGCGGTGCCGGGGCGCCCGAACAGGACGCTTCCGCAGGCGGCGACCGCGACAGCACCGGCGACCACCACGGAGGCGAGGTCCCGGTTCCTGTGACGTGTGCGACTGCTGCTGACCCTCACGACGACTCCCTGGTCGGTCGACGCGGGACGCAACGGCGCAGCCGACGGTCTCCTGGGCAGGGACCGTCCGGACCGCGTCGTAGTCCGCGACGACGCAAGTGCTCTGTGAACAGGCCCCCGGTCCAGGCATTCCGGCTCACCCACCACAGGTGGGTCCACGGTTGCGGGTCAGCGCCGGAGTTGGACCGGCTTCCCCTGAATGCCGAGGGCAAAAAATCGGTTCATCAGACCACGCCGGTAGAACGGGAGTCAACGGATCGTCATATCGATCACACCACCTCGTGCACCGGTGCGCCGTGCGGTAGCGTCCGCGGTGGCCGAGCGGGGGAACCCGGTGCGAATCCGGGGCTGACGCGCAGCGGTGTGGGGTGGCCATCGTGCCGCCCTGAGCCCGAATGCCCGCCCGGCCACGCACCATGGCGAAAGCCGGCCCACGCGATCCGGGCGGCGACCGCTCCGGCAGTCGCGCGCCCTCCAACGGACGCCGGAACTCCGGGGCAGGGTCGGCGCCCGCCACCCCAAGGAGCCTGTCCCGTGTCCCTCCTCGCCCCCTCGCGAACCACCCCCTCGCAGACCACCTCCTCGCGGACCACCCCCTCCCGCGCTGCCTCCGCCGCCTCCGCCATCACCGTCGCCCTGACGGCCGGCGCACTCCTGCTCTCCGCCGTCCCCGCCCACGCGACGGCCAGCCCGACCCAGATAGCCACCTCGAAGAGCACCGGCGTCACCTACCTGAAGTCGCTCCAGGCCGCCGACGGCAGCTACGTCACCGGCGGCGGGCTCTCCAACGAGTGGGCGTTCAGCGCACTCGCGGCCGCCGGCACGGCCGCCGCCGACGTCACCCCCGGCGGCGACCCCACCAAGAACGCCCGCCTGGTGTACCGCAACCAGCTCGCCGCCCCCGGCTGGCCGAGCGCCTCACCGGTCGTCACGGACTACGAGCGCGGCATCCTCAACGCCTACGCCGCCGGCATCGACCCCGCCCGGGTCGGCCCGGGCCGCAACCTCGTCGCCGACCTCGCCGCCTACTGGCAGACCGCCGAACCCGGCTACTACGGCCCGTCCGCCAACTTCAACGGCACCGTCTTCGGCCTCCTCGCCCTCGCGGGCGCCAAGACCCAGGCCGGCAGCCCCCGCGTCCCGCAGCCGCTGCTCGACGCCTCCGTCACGGCGGTGCGCGCCAACCAGCACAACGACGGCGGCTGGAACTTCAGCAAGGCCGCGGGCGACCCGAACGCCCTCGCCCAGGGCAGCGACATCGACATGACCGGTGCCGCCATGGCCTCGCTCTGCACCGGGGGCGTCCCCGCCACCGACCCGGCGATCGTCGCCGCCAAGAACTTCCTCAAGGGCAAGCTCACCGCCTCCGGCGCCTTCAACGCCATGTTCGGCGTCAACACCGACTCCAACGGCTGGGCCGTCTCCGGCCTCAACGCCTGCGGCATCAACCCCCAGGGCGCCGACTTCACCAGCGGCACCGGCAAGAGCCCCGTCGACTTCCTGATCGCCCAGCAGTTCAAGCCCGGCGGCGGCTTCAAGTACCTGCCCACCGACACCACCCCCTCCCCCTACGCCTCCGTCGACGGCCTGCGCGCCGTCGCCGGCGCCGGCTTCACCGCCACCCCGCCGACCCCGACCACCGCCGGCGAGCCCGCCTGGGCCGCCGCCACCACCTTCGTCCCCGGCACCGCCGCCAAGCTCGCGCTGGTCATCGACGACGGCACCGGCGCGCTCAAGGTCTGCGCCGTCACCCTCACCCCGACCGGCACCACCGCGACCCTCGGCGACGTCCTCGACGCCGCCGCATCCGCGACCCCCGCCGGCTGCGTCACCGCCGTCACCCCGTCCTCCGGCACCGGCGCCGTCACCGCGATCAACGGCACCGCCAACAGCGGCTCCTCCACCTGGAAGATCACCCTGGACGGCGCCACCGCCACCACCGCCACCCGGGCCACCACCGTCCACCTCGGCGACACCGTTTCGCTCCGCTACGGCAACTGATCCGAAGACCCTGGACGCCGGGTAGCAGCGGGGACGGCGCGACGATGTTCCACGACGTGCCCGGCCTGCCCCACTGCTGAACCACCCGGTGCCCCACAGCGGCCCGCGCACCGACTCCGGTGCGCGGGGCCGCTCGCACGTCCCGGCGCCCCGGCCGGTCAGGGCAATTCGCCTCAAGTCCCCTACCTCTTAGCCGAGTTCACGATCACGCAACAGCCGAACCGCCGTCCCGGAAACGCCCGGACGAGTGATCATCCAGCCCGCCCGTTCGGACCGTTGAGATCGAGCGGGGCCCGTCAGCCGGCGGTCTTCCGGTCGGGTCAGTGGCTTGTCGGAGCCGTCGCCTAAAGTGCAGCTTCTGACGACGGGCGGCCGGAGAGGGGTCGGGTAATGACCGAGGCATGGGATCGACTGCGGGCGATCATGGGCGAGCCGGTGTACACCCCGGCGCGGGTGCCGTGGGAGCTGGCACCGGCCGAGCTCGGGGTCCAACTGCCGTCGGACTACCGGGCGTTCGTCGATCTGTACGGTGCGGTGAACCTGAACGGCGAGTGGGGTGTGCGGTCGCCGACGGAACGCTCCCACGGAGTCGGTTCGCCGGGCGGCCTGGCGGGGTGGCGTTTCGAGAGCGACACCGAGTTCCGGGGGCAGGTCGAGGGCGAGGACGAGTTCTGGGACCAGGAGCGCACCCCTGTGTTCCCGGACCCGGGCGGGCTGCTGCCCTGGGGCATGAACAGCAACCACAACTACTGCTGCTGGCTGACCGACGGCCCGGACCCGGAGCAGTGGCCGGTGGCCGTCTTCTGCGACTTCGGTGGCGTCGACGACGGTGCGCTCGACCGTTTCGACGGCGGCTTCGCGGAGTTCGTGGCGACCGTACTCACCGGCGGCTACGCCCATGAGGACGAGTTGCTGGTGCGACCGGACCCGGAGGAGTGGGGACCTCAACCGGCCCGGCCACTCTGGACACCCGCCTACGACTGGACCGGCAAGGACTGGGGCGCGGAGTGGGGCATCACCTGGTACCGGCCCACCGGGTCGACGGAAATGCCCTGGGCCAGGTAGCGGTGATCCGCCGACCTGGCATTCGCCCCTTCGCTCGCCCGGCGGCGCCGAACGTCCCGCGCCGTCTGAACCCCGCACCGCCGGGGGGCGGGGGGCCCCCAGGCGGGGGGGCCGGGCACCCGGGGTCCGCCCGGGGTAACTTAGC
>NZ_JBHWIO010000043.1:16481-51626 GCF_042732075.1 Kitasatospora sp. NPDC059812 | reverse complement strand
GCGCGCGAGTCGCACCCCCTCCCCCTCAACGCCCACACCCCCAGCCCGCCCGTGGCCCACCCCCACACCACTCGCCCCCGCGGGGGCCCCGGGGGTGCCGCCGGGGGTCAGGGCGCAGTGACGCCCGGCTGGGCGCCGGCGCCGAAGGACCAGCCCTCGACGTCGCCGGGTGCCGGGTTGTAGCTGCCCGCGCCCAGCTTGCTGTACGACCAGGGGCCGCCGTGCTGGGCGTGCCAGTACGACCAGTAGGCGCTGCCGGTGGGGTTGGTGCAGGTCGCCGGCAGGGCGTTGATGGTGCAGACGAAGCCCGGGTAGCGCGGGTGGAAGGTGTACGCGAACCCGGCGCCGGTCAGCGCGGCCAGGCCGCTGGCCGGATCGCCGGGTGCGCAGCCGGTCTGGATGCCGCCGCCGACGGCGGTGGAGTCGACCACGACGGTGACGCCGGTGGTGCCGTCGCAGGCGGCGGCCTGTGCCTGCGGGGCCTGGACGGCGGAGGCGCCGAGCAGGCCGGCGGTGAGGGCAGCGGCGGCGGCGATCGAGCCGAGGGTGCGGCGGGCCGGGCGCGCGGGCGCCAGGGTGTCGGTCATCGGAGCTCTCCTCGCGGGGTCAGCGGGTGGTCAGCGGGTGGTCGCCGGGCAGGCCGGCACGGGCGCGTCCGGGCGGGCACCGGCGGCGGAGAGGGTGGCCAGCGGGGTGCCGGCCAGGCCGAGGACGGCCTGCGCGGTGGCCCGGGCGCCGGTGGCCGGGTTGAAACCGGACGCGTCGTAGGCGACCGCCCCGCGCACGCCCGGGTCCGTGGCGCAGCCCTGCTGGAGCTTGACCAGGCTGCTCCAGCCCTTGAGGCCGGCCCCGAAGCGTCCGCCGGCCAGCAGTGCCTGCGTGGCGAGGCCGGTGGTGTTGGCGTTGGACGCGGCGGCCCCGACGGCCGCGAAGCCGCCGTCGGCGTTCTGGTGGGCGGTCAGCCAGCCGAGCCCGGCGTTGGCCTTGGCGGTGCGGCCGGTCGCGGCGAGGGCCTGTACGGCGAGCGCGGTGGCGTCCGGGTCGCTGGTGCAGGTGGCCTGGCCGAAGGAGACCGGGTAACCGCCTTCCGGGCACTGGCTGTTGGCGAGGAAGTCGACGGCCGCGGCCGGGGCGCCACCGGTCGTGCGGTGCAGGGCGATCAGGGCCAGGGACTGGCCGAAGGCGTTGCTGTAGTCGCCCCACTGCGAGCGGTCGGAGAACCGGCCGTCGGCGGTCTGGAGGGAGCGCAGCCGGGCGGGCAGGTCGACGCCGCCGAAGGCCGTCGGGTTCCCGCCGCGCACCTCGACGGCGAGCAGCAGCTTGGCGGTCGCCCCGGCGTAGGCCTCAGTGGTGCCGTCGCCGAGGTAGCCGCTGATGATCTCGGGCTTGGCCAGCCAGGCGGTGGCCTTCGCGGCGGCCTGGTCGGAGCTGCGCGAGGCGGCGAAGGCCAGTACGGCGTCGATGGTCAGGCCCTGGTCGGGGTAGGCGGTCCCGTTGAAGACGGACTCGAAGTGGTCGCCGTCGACGAGCTGGCGGGCGAGCCAGCCGCCGGCGGCGGCGTCGGGGCGGATCGTCGAGGACGAGGTCGCGGCGGCAGGCGTGGCGTGGGCGGCAGCGGCCGCCGGGAGGACGGTGGCGAGGGCGAGCGCGGGTATCGCGAGGAGGCGCAGGGGGCGTCGGAACGAGGGCACGGTGGGCCTTTCCGGGCCCGCACGCAGGGGCCCGGAGGACGGCGGCACCAGCCGGGGCAGCCCTCGGAGCTCCGGCCCGCAGACCACGACGGGAGGAGGGGACGACACACCTCCGCCGCCGGGTACTCGGGCTCGCCGCCGGCGTGGAGCCGGCGGCCTACCGTTGCGGGTCAGCGCCGGATTCGGACCGGACTTCCCCCAGCGGCGGAGTCACAACTTGACGGCTCATCATGGCGAGACGGAGAAGATCCGGTCAAGGGATCGTCCGTCACATCGCGCCACATCGCGCCGCGAACTGCTCGGACCGTCAGCGGTTGAGGAACTCCGGCGGGCGCTTCTCGGCGAAGGCCGCCATGCCCTCCTTCTGGTCCGCCGTGGCGAACGTGGCGTGGAACAGGCGCCGTTCGAAGCGCACGCCCTCGGCGAGCGTGGTCTCGTACGAGCGGTTGACGCTCTCCTTGAGCATGACCGCCGCCGGGGTGGACATCGCCGCGACGGTCTCGGCCACCGTCAGGGCCTCGGCCAGCAGCTGGTCCGCCGGGACGATCCGGGAGACCAGGCCGGCCCGCTCGGCCTCCTCGGCGCCCATCATCCGGCCGGTCAGGCAGAGCTCCATCGCCTTCGCCTTGCCGACCGCCCGGGTCAGCCGCTGCGAACCGCCGATGCCCGGGATGACACCGAGCTTGATCTCCGGCTGCCCGAACTTCGCGGTGTCCGCCGCCAGCAGGACGTCGCACAGCATCGCCAGCTCGCAGCCGCCGCCCAGCGCGTAGCCCGCCACCGCCGCCACGACGGGCTTGCGCAGCGCGGCGAAGCGGTCCCAGGCGGCGAACCAGTCGCCGAGGTAGGCGTCGACGAAGTCGAGGGACTGCATCTCCTTGATGTCGGCGCCGGCCGCGAAGGCCTTCTCCGAGCCGGTGATGACCAGGCAGCCGATCTCCGGGTCACGGTCGAACTCCGTTGCCGCCTGCACGACTTCGTTCATCAGGAGGGTGTTGAGCGCGTTGAGCGCCTTGGGCCGGTCGAGCGTGATCAGCCCCACCCGGCCCTTGCGCTCGACCAGGATCGTCTCGTAGCCGGTCACTTGCCGTCCTCCCTCAGGGTGGTGATGATCGCCGAGAAGTCCAGGCCGGCACCGCCGTCGGCCTGCGCGAAGTCCGCGTACAGCTGTGCCGCCCTGCGTCCGAGTTCGGTGGGCAGGCCGGCGGCCTCGGCGGCCCCGGCGGCGAGGCCGAGGTCCTTGGCCATCAGGGCGGCGGCGAACCCGGCCGCGTAGTCGCGGTTGGCCGGGCTGGTCGGCACCGGTCCGGGGACGGGGCAGTTGGTGGTGAGCGCCCAGCACTGGCCGGAGGCGGTCGAGGCGACGTCGTAGAGGGCCTGGTGGCTGAGCCCGAGGCTCTCCCCGAGCACGAAGGCCTCGCTGACCGCGATCATCGAGATGCCCAGGATCATGTTGTTGCAGATCTTCGCGGCCTGCCCCGCACCGGGGGGTCCGCAGTGCACGACCTTGCGGCCCATCGCCTCCAGCATGGGTCGGGCCGCCTCGAAGTCCGGCTCGGCGGCTCCGACCATGAAGGTGAGGCTCGCGGCCGTGGCACCGACCACCCCGCCGGAGACCGGCGCGTCCACGGCCCGGTGCCCGGCGTGCACGGCGAGGTCGTGCGCCGCCCGGGCGTCCGCGACGTCGATCGTGGAGCAGTCGACGAAGAGCGTTCCCGGGCGGGCGGCGGGCAGCAGGTCCGCGTAGGCGGCCAGCACGTGCCGGCCGGCCGGCAGCATGCTGATGACGACGTCGGCCTCCCGCACCGCCTCGGTCGCGGACCGCGCCGGACGGACGCCGTTCTCCGTCCGGGACGCCCGGCGCAGTGCCTCGGGCGCCAGGTCGTAGCCGGTCACGGTGTGTCCGGCCGTGGCGAGGTTGGCGGCCATCGGGCCGCCCATGTTGCCGAGTCCGATGAATCCGATGACTCCATTGAATCCGTTGAATCCGTTGCGGTGGGTCACCAGCGCTCCAGGGGTGTGGTGGGGGCCAGGCCGAGTTCCCGGTCGCCGAGCGGGGCGAAGTAGCGGGCCACCGTGGCGGGCTCGACGGCGCTCAGCGTCGACGGGTTCCACCGCGGGGAGCGGTCCTTGTCGATCACCTGGGCGCGGATCCCCTCGGCCAGGTCCGGCGTGGAGAGCGCCGCACAGGAGGTCCGGTACTCCTGGTCGAGGACGGCCTCCAGCGGGCCGAGGGTGCGGGCCCGGCGCAGGGCGGCGAGGGTGGCCTTCACGGCGGCGGGCGAGTTGGCGGCGATCCGGTCCGCGGCCTCCTTGGCCTCCGGTTCGCCGCTGTCCCGCAGGCGGTCGAGGATCTCCTCCACGGTGTCGGCCCCGTAGCAGTGGTCGATCCAGGCCCGCCGGCCGTCCAGCACGCCGGCCGGTGCGGGCCCGACGTTCCGTTCGAGGGCGTCGTGCACGGGGAGTTCGGCGAGGTCGTCCAGCAGCGCGGGCAGCCGCTCGGCCGGGACGAAGTGGTCGGCGAGGCCGCAGAGCAGCGCGTCACCGGCACCGACGGAGCCCGCGGTCAGGGCCAGGTGGGTACCCGACTCGCCGGGTGCGAGGGCGAGCAGGTAGGTGCCGCCGACGTCGGGGACGAAGCCGATGCCGGCCTCGGGCATGGCGATGCGTGTGGTCCCGGTGACGATCCGGACGCTGCCGTGGGCGGAGACCCCGACCCCGCCGCCCATCACGATGCCGCTCATGAGCGCGACGTAGGGCTTGGGGTAGCGGGCGATGCGGGCGTTGAGGCGGTACTCGTCGCGCCAGAACTCCTCCACCGCGCCCGGGTCCGCGCCGGTGGCGGCGCGGTGGATGGCGACGATGTCGCCGCCGGCGCAGAAGGCCCGCTCACCGGCGCCGGTGATGACCACGGTTTCGACCCGCTCGTCCTCCTCCCACGCGTCCAGGGCTTCGGAGATCCTTTGCACCATGCCGTGGGTGAGGGCGTTCAGGGCCGCGGGGCGGTTGAGGACGATCAGGCCGGCCCGGCCCTCGCGGTGGACCAGGACCTCGTCGAGGTCGTTCCCGGCCATCACGCGGCCCCGGTCAGGCCGCGGGCGACGATGACGCGCATGATCTCGTTGGTTCCTTCCAGGATCTGGTGCACCCGCAGGTCGCGGACGATCTTCTCGATGCCGTACTCGGCCAGGTAGCCGTAGCCGCCGTGCAGTTGGAGCGCCTGGTTGGCGACCTCGAAGCCGGTGTCGGTGGCGTGCCGCTTGGCCATCGCGCACAGCTCCGGCGCTCTGGGGTCCCCCCGGTCCAGGGCCGAGGCGGCCCGCCAGAGCAGCGACCTGGCCGCCTCCAGCTCCGTGGCCATGTCGGCGAGCCGGAACTGCAGCGCCTGGGCGTGCAGGAGCCGGGCGCCGAACGCCTCGCGGTCCGCCAGGTAGCGGGTGGCCCGCTCCAGGGCGTCCTGCGCTCCGCCGAGGGAGCAGGCGGCGATGCCGAGCCGGCCGCCGTTCAGCCCGTTCATGGCGATCCGGAAGCCCTCGCCCTCGGCTCCGAGGAGGCGGTCGGCCGGGAGCCGGACGCCGTCCAGCCGCACCTGGCGGGTGGGCTGGGCGTTCCAGCCCATCTTCTTCTCGTCGGGCCCGAACGAGACGCCGGCGTCGTCGCGTTCGACGACGAACGCGGACACCCCGCCGGCCCCCGGTCCGCCGGTGCGGGCCATCACCAGGTAGACCCGGGAGGCCCCTGCGCCCGAGATGAACTGCTTGACGCCGTCGAGGACCCAGTGGTCGCCGTCCCGGCGGGCTCGGGTGGTCAGTGCCGCCGCGTCCGAGCCCGCGCCGGGCTCGGTGAGGCAGTAGCTGGCGGGGGTCGCCATGGCGCTGAGGCCCGGCAGCCACCGGGCGCGCTGGGCGTCGTCGCCGTAGCGGTCGATCATCCAGGCGACCATGTTGTGGATGGACAGGTAGGCGGCGATGGACGGGCAGCCGGTGGCCAGCGCCTCGAACACCAGCACGCCGTCGGCGCGGGTGAGTCCGGAGCCGCCGGACTCCTCGCGGACGTAGACACCGGCCAGGCCGACGTCCGCCGCCTTGCGCAGCACGTCCACCGGGAAGTGCTTGGCCTGGTCCCACGCGACCGCGTTCGGCGCCAGGTGTTCGCGGGCGAAGGCCCGGGTGGTCGCCGCGATGGCGAGCTGGTCCTCTGTGAGGTCGTGCACGGCGCCCTCAGCCCATCGTCGGGATGGTGAAGCTCGCGCCCTCCTTGACCCCGGAGGGCCAGCGCGAGGTGACGGTCCGGGTGCGGGTGTAGAAGCGGATCGAGTCCGGCCCGTGCTGGTTGAGGTCGCCGAACCCGGAGCGCTTCCAGCCGCCGAAGGTGTGGTAAGCGACCGGCACGGGGATCGGCACGTTGACGCCGACCATGCCGGTGTTCACCCGGCGGGCGAAGTCCCGCGCCGTGTCGCCGTCCCGGGTGTAGACGGCCACGCCGTTGCCGAACTCGTGCTCGCCGGGCAGGCGCAGCGCCTCCTCGTAGTCGGCGGCGCGGAGCACGGTCAGGACGGGGCCGAAGATCTCCTCCCGGTAGATCCGCATGTCCGGCGTGACGCGGTCGAACAGCGAGGCGCCGAGGAAGTAGCCGTCCTCGTGCCCCTCCAGCCGGAAGTCCCGCCCGTCGACGACGAGTTCGGCGCCCTCCTCGACCCCGAGGTCCAGGTAGCCGCGGACCCGCTCCAGCGCGTCGGCGCCGACCAGCGGGCCGAAGTCCGCCGCCGGGTCGTCCGAGCGCCCGACCTTCAACGCGGCGATCCGCTCGACCAGTTTGGCCACCAGGGCGTCGGCCGTCTCCTCCCCCACCGGGACGGCCACCGAGATCGCCATGCAGCGCTCGCCGGCCGAGCCGTAGCCGGCGCCGATCAGCGCGTCCGCGGCCTGGTCGAGGTCGGCGTCCGGCATCACGACCAGGTGGTTCTTGGCGCCGCCGAAGCACTGCGCCCGCTTCCCGTGCGCGGCGGCGGTGGCGTACACGTACTGGGCGATCGGCGTGGAGCCGACGAACCCGACCGCCTGCACCCGCGGGTCCTCCAGCAGGGTGTCGACGGCCTCCTTGCCGCCGTTGACCACGTTCAGCACGCCCGGCGGCAGCCCGGCCTCCAGGAACAGCTCGGCCAGGCGCAGCGGCACCGAGGGGTCGCGCTCCGAGGGCTTGAGGACGAAGGCGTTGCCGCAGGCGATGGCGGGTGCGGCCTTCCAGAGCGGGATCATCGCGGGGAAGTTGAACGGCGTGATGCCCGCGACCACGCCGAGCGGCTGGCGCATCGAGTACACGTCGATGCCGGTGCCCGCGTTGTCGCTGAACTCGCCCTTCAGCAGGTGCGGGATGCCGGCGGCGAACTCCACGACCTCCAGGCCGCGTTGGATGTCCCCGTGGGCATCGGCCACGGTCTTGCCGTGCTCGGCGGACAGCAGCCGGGCCAGCTCCTCCTTCTCCTGCTCGACGAGTTGGAGGAAGCGCAGCAGGACGCGGGCGCGCCGCTGCGGGTTCCACGCGGCCCATGCGGGCTGGGCCTGCGCGGCGTCGGCGATCACCGCCTCGACCTCGGCCCGGCTCGCCAGCGGCACCCGGGCCTGCACCCGGCCGGTGTTGGGGTCGTACACGTCGCCGAAGCGACCGGAGGTGCCGGCGGTGGGCTTGCCGGCGACGAAGTGGGTCAGTTCTCGGACCATCGGGTTCCTTCTCTCGACAGGGGTGGGGAGAGGAGGAGGATCGGAGGCCGCCGCCGGTCGGCGGGCGCACGGTGGTGCGCCCCGCGACACGGGCGTGCGGCGGCAGAACGGAACGTCAGGGCGTCGGGGCCCCGGCGGCCGTGGGCACGGGACGACCAGGAGCGGCAGTGGAGCGGGAGCAGCCCGGAGTCATGCGTGTCGTCTCCATCCTCGTGGAAAACACGGAACACCCGCGGCCGGTATCCTGACTCCCGGATCACCGCACGCCCCCAGGCCTTCCCGGCTGGCTGCCAGTGGCCTTCGTCTGCGAGGACGAACTCCCCGGTCACAGTGGCGGGACCGTGCCGGACTCACACCGGCTTCCCTGACACCGCGGACCTGCCGTCGACCATATAGTTGGACGTCCTAGTAAGTCCAGAGGCCCGCACGCGCGTTGCGCCATCGACTTTCCACCGCGCCGAGCGGCACGTGACCGGACGGTGTCCGCAAATCAGGCGCCCGGCAGCGCGGGGCCGCGAGCCCGTAAAGTTAGCTGAGGCACACCTAAGCAACACAGGCCGGGCCCATCTTCGCCATACCGGCGCGGGCAGGCCTCGGCCGCCGACCGCTGTCGGCGCCGGAGGTGTGCCTGCCGGAGGTGTGCCTGCCGGGAGTGTGCCTTCCGGGAGTGTCGGGACAGGGAGAACGATGTGAGGGTCGGTCGGGACGCCAGGCGTCCGCACGGGGAACTGGTCGCGGACGTGCTGGCGGTGTTGTGGGCGGCCGGCGAGCCGCTGACCGCCCAGCAGGTCAAGGAGGCGCTGGACCACGGGCTGGCCCGCACCACCGTGACGACGATCCTCACGCGCCTGCACGAGAAGGGGACCCTGGTCCGCAGCCGCCCCGCGCGGTCCTTCGCCTACGCCCCGGTGGAGGACGCCGCCGGACTGGCGGCCGGGCGCATGCGTCGGGAGTTGGAGAAGGAACCCCAGCGGGACCTCGTGCTGAAGCGGTTCGTCTCCTCCCTGTCCGAGGACGACGAGGACGTCCTGCGCCGCCTGCTCCTCGATGCCCAGACCGAGGCCGAGGCCGAAGCCACGACCGCGACCGCGACCGCGACCGCGACGAACTCCGGCAGTCCCGGGCCCGAGGACGACGCATGGGCCTGATCCTGACGATCGTCGCCCTGGCCCTGCTGCTCCCCTGGGCCGCGGTGCCCGCCGCACGCCGCCTGGCCCTGCTGCTCCCTCCGCGCGAGGCCTCGCTCGCGCTCACGGGCGCGGCCGTCCTGCTGGCGGGCGGCACCGTCGCGGCACTCGCCGGGCTGTTCCACGTCCCGTTCCTGGCAGGCCTGGAGCACCTGCCGCTGTCCGGCGTCGTCGCCCGGTGGCCGGCCGTGGTGCCGGTGTCCTGCGCTGCCGGGGCCGCGCTGGCCGTCCAGGCCGTACGGCTGACGCTGCGGTGGCGCGGGCACCGCGTGCTCCTCGCCCGTGCCTGGGGCCTGACCGCTGATGCGACGGGCGACGGCGACCTGCTCGTGGTCGCGGGCAAGGACGCCGAGGCCTTCGCCCTGCCCGGCCACCGGGGGCGCCCCGGCCGCGTCGTCGTCTCGGCCGGCATGCTGAGCGCGCTGGGCCCGGCGGAGCGCGCGGTGCTCCTCGCCCACGAGCGCGCCCACCTGCGCGGGCGCCACCACCTGCTGTCCGCCGCCGTCGACCTCGCCGCCGCCGTACACCCGGCGTTGGCCCGGCTGCGGGCCGACCTCGACTACCACCTGGAACGCTGGGCCGACGAGCAGGCCGCCGCCGCGGTCGCCGACCGGCGCACCGCCGCGACCGCCATCGCCCGGGCGGCCCTGGCCGGATCGCCGTCCGGGCGCCGAACCGCCGGGCCCCTGCTGTCCGTGAGCACCGGCCCCGTGCCCCAGCGCGTCCAGGCCCTCCTGGGCCCCGCACCCGCCCGCCCGACCGGCCGCAGGGCGCACGCCGCCGTCGCCCTGGTCGCCGCCGTCACGGTCGCGGCCCTGCTCGGCGCGGCCTTGGCCTACGGGCTGCACGAGTACGTCGAGTACGCGGCCCGGACCTTGAGGGCTCACGGCACGGTCTGACGACATCGATGTAGACCAACCGTGCGGGTCCGGGTATGGTGAGGCTCGGCTTACCCGTGCGGGTCTTGGCGCAGCCGCCCGCCCGCCGGCGATCAGAGGCCGCGTTCACTCCGGCCTCCGGGCTCGGCGTCCCCGCGCGGGTGCCGCCACCATGGCCCCGGTCCGAGAACACGGCGGCCACCGGACGATGGGACCTGGCGTGTACGACGGGAGGACGGGCTCGACGAGCCCCTTCGAACAGACCGTCTACCTCCTGTCGACGGCCGGCAGGGCGGTCGACCGGCTGCTGGCCGACCGGCTCGACGCGAGGGGAATGGGCCCGGCCCATCAGGCGCTGCTGTCCGCACTCGCCCAGCTGGGGCCGCACGGGCGCCGCGACCTCATCGAGCACGCCGCCGCAACCGCAACCGCCGCAACCGGGACCGACTCCGCCCAGGCACTGGACGACCTCCTGTCGGCAGGCCTGGTGCACTCCATGGTCGTCCAGATCGGCGGGCGGCAGGAGGTGCTGACGATCACCCCGGCCGGGCAGGCAGCGCTGGACGTGCTGCACGACGACGCATCCGCCGTCCAAGGCGACCTGCTCGCCTCGTTGACGAAGGGCCAGCGCGCCGAACTCAACTCCCTGCTGCGGCGGGTGTGCACGGCGGCCGCCCGCGGCGCGGGACACCGCACACCCTCGCCCTCGGGCCCCGGCTGGGTGCTCACCGGCGGACAGCGCCGACGGTGGATCTCCGAGTAGGAGTCAGCGGACGCCGGCGGGCTGCTGCGCGGTGAGCGGTGCGGAGTGGGGGCCCGCGAGAGGCAGGACGTGGTCGGCGTGGCCGGTGACGAGGGGGAGGTCATGGCTGACGAGGACCACCGCCAGGCCCCGGCTGGTGCGCAGGTCGTCGAGAAGGTCCATGAGCGCGGCGGCGGTGTCGGTGTCGAGGGCGGAGGTGACCTCGTCGCAGAGCAGGACGTCGGGTTCGGCGGCCAGGGCGCGGGCGAGGGAGACGCGCTGGCGTTGGCCGCCGGAGAGTTCGTGGGGGTGGCGAGTCGCGTAGTGCGGGGGCAGGCCGACGGCGGTGAGCAGTTCGGCGACGCGCTCCTCGCACCGGGCGGCGGGAAGGCCGAAGTGCAGCTTCAGCGGCCGGGTGAGGGTGGCACCGACGGTGTGGGCCGGGTTGAGGGCGCCGAGGGGGTTCTGGGGGACGAGCTGGATGCGGCGGCGCTGGTCGCGGCTGCGGCGCCGGTAGGACGGGGCCAGGTGTTCGCCGTGGAGGATGACGCTGCCGGACTCGGGCCGGTGAAGGCCGGCCAGGGTGCGCAGCAGCGTGCTCTTGCCGCATCCGGACGGGCCGGTGATCCCGGTCAGCGTGCCGGGCATCAGGACGAGGTCGACGGCGGCGAAGACGCGGTGGCGGGTGCGGACCGTGCCGATGCCGGCGCTGAGCGCCTTCACCTCCACGACGGGCGGCATTCCGGAGGCGGCCCTGGTACGAACGCGTGCGGCCTGCACGGCCGTTGCCGGCACAACCCCGGCCACAGCCCCAGCCACCGCCGCAGCCGGGGCCACAGCCGGGGCCGCAGGAAGGCGGTCGGGCCACAGGGCCAGAACGTCGTCGGCGCAGCGGGCGACGAAGTCGGGGTCGTGGCTGGTGAGGGCGATGGCGAGGCCGTCGGAGTCGGCGATCTCGCGCAGCAGGTCGGCGATGTCGTCGCGCAGGGCCGGGTCGAGGCCAGCGGTGGGTTCGTCGAGGAGGAGGATCTCGGGCCGTCGGGCGAGGGCGCGGGCAAGCGCGACACGCCGCTGCTGACCGCCGGACAGGCCTGCGGGGCGGCGGTGTTCGAGGCGCTCGCCGGCCGGCAGGCGGACGGCACGCAGCAGGTCGGGTACGGAGGTTCGGCGGCGGTCGGCGGCGGTCTCGGTCAGGAGGCGGTCGACGCGCATGCGCGGGTTGAGGTCCGAGCCCGGGTCCTGGCCGACGAAGGCGAGCTTGTGGCGGCGAAGGCGGCGCAGGTCCTCGGGCGGGAGGGCGAGGATGTCGTGGCCGAGGACGTCGAGGGTGCCGGTGGTGACGCGGGCGCCTGGTGGGAGGGCTCCGACCAGGGCGCGCAGGAGGGTGGTCTTGCCGGCGCCGGAGGGGCCGGTGACGGCGGTGACCCGGCCCGGGGTGAGGGTGAGGGTGGCGTCGGTGAGCAGGGGCGTGTCCGCGAGGGCGATGGACAGGCCCGTAACGCGGGCGGCGGGGGCGGTGGTGCTCACAGCGGGGTCTCCGGGGTCGGCCGGGCGGGGGCGAGGGCTTCGGCGGCGAGGTTGACGCTGATGGCGAGCAGCCCGATGGCCAGGCACGGCGCGCCGACCGCCCAGGGGTTGAGGGTGATCCCGGCGGCGTTCTCGCGGATCATCAACGCCCAGTCGGCTTCCGGGGGTTGGGGGCCGAGCTGGAGGAAGGCGGCGACCGAGACGATGTAGACGCCTTCGACGAAGCGCAGGCCGAACAGGGCGAGGAGGGTGGAGCGCAGGTTGGGCAGCACCTCGCGGACCGTCAGGTGCCACAGGCGTTCGCCGCCGACGGCCGCGGCCTCGACGTAGCCGGTGGCGGCGATGGGGGCGGCTGCCGCGGCGACGATGCGCACGGCGTAGGGAATGCCCAGGAGGGTGGCGGCGGCTGCGACGGCCAGGCGTCCCCCGGCGGGCCAGGCCAGGGCGATGAGCATGATGGCGAGGACGGAGGGCAGGAGGATCGTCAGGTCGGCGGCGCGTTCGATCCACCGGCCGAGCCGGGGCCGCAGGACGGCGAGGATGCCGAGGACGGTGGCCGCCGCCGTGACGACCAGGGCGATGGCCACGGCTGTGGCGATCAGGGGTGCGCCGCCGGTCAGCAGGCGGCTGAGGACGTCGCGGCCGAGCTGGTCACCGCCGAGCGGCGCGTCGCCGCCGGCTTCGGCGTAGGGGAAGGTGACGGGGGTGTCGATGGGGTGAGGGGCGAGGAGCGGTCCGGCGAGGGCGAGGAGGACGAGCATGAGCGCGGGGACGGCGCGGACGAGCACGTGCCTCCTTCGCCGGGTGGCGGGCGCGGGGGCCGCTGCGGTCGGGGCATCGGCGGTCATCGGCGCTCCTCTCCGAGGGCGGTGGTGCGGATGAGGTCGGCCAGCAGCAGGAGCAGGCTGATGGCGGCGCCGGCCGCGGCCACGACTCCGGCGACGAGCGGGGTGTCACGGTCGGCGATGGCCCCGGCCAGGACGGCGCCGATGCCGGGGTAGTTGAAGAGGGTCTCGACGACGACGGTGCCGCCCAGCAGCATGCCGGCGGAGGTGGCGATGCCGACGGCGATGGCGGACAGGGCGCCGGGGAGCATGTGGTGGCTGAGGATGCGTCGGCGCGCGAGGCCGTCGAGGACGGCGGCCTGGACGTGCGGCAGCGCGGCCTGGTCGGCGAGCGCGCCGCGCACGATGCGGGTGTTCCAGCCGATCTGGGGGACGGCCAGTGAGAGCACCGGCAGGACGAGCATGGTCCAGGACTCGGGGGCTCCGTCGGGGCCGGTGAGGGTGACGGCGGGCAGCCAGCCGGTCCACTGGGACAGCAGGAGCAGGAGGGCGACGGAGACGACGAACTCCGGGAGGGCGAACGCGGCGGTGGAGGCGGCGTCGATGGCGCGGTCGGCGCGTCCGCCGGGGCGCAGGGCGGCCCGGCTCCCGAGCGCGAGGGCGCCGATGGTGCTCAGGGCGAGGGCGAGGGTGCCCAGGAGCAGGGTGTTGGGGAAGGGGCCGGCGAGGATGTCGGTGACGTGCTGGCCGCGCGCGGTGACGCCGAGGTCGCCGGTGGGCAGGCCGGTCATCCAGTCCCAGAAGCGTTCGGCCACCGGGCGGTCGAGCCCGAGGGCGCTGCGGCGGGCGGCGAGGTCGGCGGCGGTGACCCCGCGCTCGGCGGTCGCGCCGGCGGCGTCGCCCGGGAGCAGCTCGACGGCGGCGAAGACGCCGGCGAGCAGGACGACGAGCAGGGCCAGGCGCCGGGCCGCCTGCCGGGCGACCCGGCCCGCACCGGGGAGGATGCGGGCCGGGGTGCCCTGCGGCGCGCGGGCGCCGGCCGGCTGAAGCGTGGTCAACGCGCCAGCCAGGTCTTGTCGAGCTGGACGCGGCCGTAGCCGGGAAGCCTGGGCAGGTCGCGCACGGCGGCTCCGGCGAGGTCGATGCCGTCGGCCATGCCCCACAGCAGGTAGCCGGACTCGGCGAACTCGATCTCCTGGAGCCGGTGCAGCAGCTTGTCGCGCGCGGCGGCGTCGGCGGTGCCCATGGCCGTGCGGTAGGCCTCGTCGAATGCGGGGTCCTTGAAGGCGGACTCGTTCTGGCCGGCGTCGGAGAGCATCGTCTTGGAGGCGAAGAAGACGACCGAGTCGTTGGTGCCCCAGTACGTCGTGTAGAGCGGCGCCTTGAGCCAGGTGGCGTCCCAGAAGACCTTGGAGTCCTGCTTCACGACGTTGATCTTCACGCCGGCCTCGCGGACCTGGGTGGCGAACAGGGTCGCGGACTCGGCGAGGCCGGAGACGTCCTCGGTGGTGATCAGGTCGTAGGTCCGGGAGGTGTCGAACCCGGCGTCGGAGAGCAGTTGCTTGGCCTTGGCGAGGTCGCGCCCCCGCTGCGGTATGTCCTTGGCGAAGGCCGGGTCGCCGGTGCCGAGGATGTCGTTGGCGACGCTGCCGTAGCCGGAGAGGACCTGCTTGACCATGGCGTCGCGGTCGACCGCCAGCTTCAGGGCCTCGCGCACCCGTGCGTCGGCGAACGGGCCGTCGGCGGTGCGCATGACGACGGGCATCGCCATGTCGTTGGGGCGGCGCAGGATCTGGACGTCCTTGCGGGCCTCGGCGGTGCGGGCGGCGACGGCGCCGACGTTGGAGGCGAGGTCGATCTGCCCGGCGAGCAGGGCGTTGGCCATGGCCTGCGGGCTCTCGAACAGGCGCACCTCGACGGCGTCGAGCAGCACCTTGCCGCCGTACCAGTTGTCGTTGCGCACCAGCCGGGCGTTGCCGTCGCGGTACCAGTCGAGCTTGAACGGGCCGGTGCCGGGGGCGCCGGCGATCGCGTCGTCCTTGGTGTCCTTCTTCAGGACGAAGGTGGTCAGACGGGTCAGCAGCGGCAGATCCGCGTTGGGGTAGTCGGAGACCAGGACGACGGTCTTCGCGTCCTCGGCCCTGATGCCCGCGGGCTGGATGCCGGGCAGCCGGCTCTTGCCCGCCGGGGTGTTGCGCAGGCGCTGCAGCGACCAGACCACGTCGGCGGCGGTGACCGGGGTGCCGTCGTGGAACGTCGCGCCGTCGGCGATCGTGAAGCGCCAGGTCTTCAGGTCCTCCGACGGCTTCCAGGAGGCCAGGCGCGGGACGGTGTTGGCGGTGGATCCGGGAACGGCCAGCGTGTCGTAGAGCAGACTGATGATCAGGTAGTCGCTCTCGTTGGCCTGCGTGCCGTGCGGGTCACGGGTGATCGCGGAGGCCTTGCCGAGAGCACCGACCTTCAGCGTCCCCCCGGCGCGGGGCTGCGAGGACACCGCGCCCGCGGATGCGGCGTCCTTGGATCCGCCCGCGCCACTGCCGCAGGCGGCGAGCGCACCGGCCGCCCCGATACCGGCACCGGCCCACAGCAGCTCTCGTCTGGTGACGCCCACGTTCGTTCCTCGATTCGGGTTGAGCTCGATTTGCTTAGGTTTACCTACCCTAAGTTTGAGACAGGTCGCAAGCCGCCCGACGGAGCGCACCGGCCCACCGGGCGTGCGCCCCCCTGCCGCAAACAGCAATCCGAGCAGCGGAGTTGCCCCCGCGCGGCAGGTGCGCCACCACCCCGAACTGAGACTACGTAAATGTAGACATCTGATCGGGTAAGGCTTGCCTTACTTCGAAGTCGTTGTTACGTTTCCTGTCGTCCGGCCGTCCGAGCCGACCCGGACCCCACGCCTCACGCGCTGCTCCCGCCCGCCGTCCCGCACCGGCGCGGTGATGCCGCGTGCCCGCAACACCTTCTCCCCACCCCTGCCCACGGAAGGCCCCGCCGTGCCCACCTGCCCTGCCCCGGTACGCCGTCTCGACACCGCCGCCACCGCGGAACTGACCGCCACCGCCGCCAAGCTGCTGGACTTCCACGGCTCCGCCACCAGCCCCCGCCTGCTGGCCGACCTGCCCGTGATGTGCGCCCAGCTCAGCCGCGAACTCCGGCACGCGCTGCGCCCCGTGGACACCGCCGACGGCCTGTTCGTGCTGCGCGGACTGCACCCGGACGACACGGAGCTGGGCCCGACGCCCGGCCACTGGTCGGCCGTCGGGGACGCGGGCGCGCTGTGGGACGTCGTGCTGCTGCTCGTCTCCACGCTGATGGGGACCCCGATCGCCTGGGACGGCCAGCAGGAAGGCCGGTTCGTACACAACATCGTCCCCTCCCCCGGCCACGAGAGCGAGCAGACCGGCGCCTCCAGCTCCGTCCTGCTCACCCCGCACACCGAGGACGCCTTCCACCCCGGCCGCGCCCACCTGCTCCTGCTGTGCTGCATGCGCAACCACGACAACATCGCCACCACCGCGGCCAGCATCCGCCTCACCGACCTCGCCGACGAGGACGTCGCCCAGCTCAAGCGTCCGATCGTGCCGATCCTGCCCGACGACGCCTACGAGCAGGCCCAGCAGTTCGCCGGCCGACCCGCACCGGTGCCCACCCTCTTCTCGGCACCCGAAGGCCTGACCATGCGCTTCGACCCCGCCTACACGCCGGTCGAGGACGCCGACGAGACCTGGCGCGCTGCCTACCGGCGCCTGGAGGACGAACTCGCCCGCGTCTCGGTGGCGGTGAGCCTGGAGCCGGGCGACGTGCTGGTCGTCGACAACGACATCGTCGTCCACGGCCGCGTCCCCTTCCGGGCGCGCTACGACGGCACCGACCGCTGGCTCAAGCGCGCCTCCGTGCGCGTCGAGGGCCGCCCCACCCGCCCGGTCGCCGAACACGACGAACACGGCTACGGCCAGGCCGCGCTCACCGCCTGACCTGCCTTCCTGCTCTCCTGCTCTCCTGCCATACCGACTTACCGCCTTCCAGATGCCGCCTCACCCATCCGAAAGGGCACCCCCGTGGACCGGGACGACACCACCCTGCGCGTACTCTCCACCAGCGACCTCGCCGGCCTGGACATCACCCTGACCGACGTCGTCGACACCGTCGAACAGGCCTACCGCACCCTGGCCGCAGGCCAGTCCGACAACCCGCGCAAACTCACCGTCAAGCCCGCCGACGGACACTCCGTCTCCTACGCCATGCTCGGCCGCGACGGGGCGCGCAACGTCGTCGCCATCAAGACCTCGTACAAGCACGGCCTCGACAAGGGCCGCGAGGAGCAGCACTACTACACGACGCTGACCGTCTACGACGACGTCACCGGCCTACCGGTCGCCATGATGGACTGCTCGCGCATCGGCTCGCTTCGCACCCCGGCCGTCTCCGCCCTGCTGGCCCGCGAGTGCGCCTCCCCCGACGCCTCCACGGCACTGGTGATCGGCACGGGCACGCAGGGCCGCCTCGCGCTGCCGTTCCTGCTCACCACACTGCCGAAGCTGGAGCGGCTGCTGCTGGCCGGCACCCACCCCGACGGCATAGCCGCCGTCCGCCGGGAGCTGGAGCGCCACTTCCCCGGCCGCGAGCTGGAGTTGGTCACCGACCTCAAGCGCGCCGCGCACGACGCGGACGTCATCGTCGCCACCGCCGGCGCTCACACCTCCGCCGCCGTCGAGGCCGACTGGCTGAAGCCCGGCGCGACCGCGATCCTCGTCGGCCACGGCCTCGCCCCGTCCACGCTGCACCGAGCCGACCGCATCATCGCCACCAGCGAGGCCCAGATGCGCGTCACCGGCACCGACATGGCCGACGCCGACGGCAACCTGCCCGCCGTCGACCTGGAGCTGCCCGCCGCCATCTCCGGCGCCTCCCAGGCCCGTACCGCACCCGGCCAGCGGATCTTCGCCTACAACAGCGGCCTGGTCGTCACCGACATCGCGCTGGGCCACCGCTTCGCCCAGCTCGCCGCCGACCAGAACCTCGGCACCGAGGTCGCGCTGTGGCGCTGACCCTTCCCGCCCACCCCGATCCCCTCCACGACAGGATCGCGGCCGGAGACCTCCTGCACGACCTCTCCCACGCCTTCGGCGGACCGTTCCACTTCGTGCTGCCCGAACGCTTCGACGCCAACCTCGCAGCCTTCCGGGCCGCGCTCGACGAGGCGGACGTGGAGGGCACGGTGTACTTCGCGAAGAAGGCCAACAAGGCCGCCGCGTTCGTCGAACGCTGCGCCCACGCGGGAGCCGGCGTGGACGTCGCCAGCCACGGCGAGCTGCGCGAAGCCCTCGGCCACGGTGTGCGCGGCGAGGACCTCGTCGTCACCGGGCCCGCCAAAGCCGAACCGCTGCTGCGCGTCGCGGCCCTCCAAGGCGCACTGATAGCCGTCGACTCCCTCGACGAACTGAGCCGCGTCCTGCACCTGGACGTCCCCCGACCCGTCCGCATCCTGCTGCGCCGCTTCCCGCCCACCCGAACAGGGAGCCGCTTCGGCCTCACCGACGACCAGCTCGACACCGCGCTGCTGCGCTGCGCCGCGGCGAAGGAGCGGGTCCGGATGGAAGGCTTCAGCTTCCACCTGTCCGGCTACGACGTGCAGCCCCGCGCCGACCTCGCCGGAGAACTCGTCGAACTCTGCCTCAAGGCACGGCTCCTGGGGCTGCAGGCCGACCGGATCAGCATCGGCGGCGGCTTCGCCGTCGACTACGTGCCCGCCGAGGCCTGGCACACCTTCCTCGCCGAACAGGGCCCCGACGACTACCACGCCCGCAAGTCCTTCAGCACGAGCGACTTCTACCCCTACCACTCGCCCGTCGCCGGGGCCGACGCCCTGCGGGCCGTCCTCGCCGCCCGCCCCCACGGCACGGGTGACCCGCTGGCCGGGCGGCTGCGGGAGGCGGGCGTGATGCTGCTGCTGGAACCCGGACGCGCCCTGCTGGCCGGGGCCGGATCCTCGGTGTTCGCCGTCCAGGGCGTCAAGGACCGCCCCGGGTACGGGATCGTCACCGTCGACGGCAGCAGCCTGAGCCTGTCCGAGCAGTGGTTCAACAGCGAGTACCTGCCCGACCCCCTGCTCCTCACCCCGCACCCCGACCAGGACGCCGCAGAGTACCGGGCGTGCGTGGGCGGGGCCAGCTGCCTCGACTCCGACCTGCTCACCTGGCGCAAGATCGCCTTCCCCCGCCGCCCCCGGGTCGGCGACCTGCTCGTCTATCCCAACACCGCCGGCTACCAGATGGACTCGAACGAGTCCCCCTTCCACGACCTCCCCCTGCCGGCCAAGGTCGTCATCCACCACGAGAACGGCCGGCTGCGCTGGCGTCTCGACCGCCGCCCGGCCCTGTGACCCGACACCGCCCCGCTCCCGAGAAAGCGCCCCTCGCCATGACCGACGCCCTCCACCGCCCCCCGGTGGTCACCCGGATGACCGACCTCATCGGCTACACCCCGCTGTTCGAGCTCGCCCGCGCCGACAACGGCGCCCGCCTCCTGCTGAAGCTGGAGATGTTCAACCCCACCGGCAGCGCCAAGATCCGCATGGCCCGGCAGATGGTCCTCGACGCCGAGGAGCGCGGCCTGCTGCGCGAGGGCGGCCACATCATCGAGTCCACCTCCGGCAACACCGGCCTCGGGCTGGCCGTCGTCGCCGCCGAGCGCGGCCACCGCTTCACCGCCGTCGTCGACAACCACGCCGCCGCCGACAAGCTGCGCGGCATGAAGGCGATGGGCACCGAGCTCGTGTACGTCGACGCCGACACCGACGGCGAGGAGCTCCACACCGCCGCCCGCGAGGAACTGGCCGAGGAGATGGCCCGCGGCAAGGACAACACGTTCTTCACCGAGCAGCACAACAACCCCAGCAACGCGGTGGGTTACTTCGCGGTCGGCCGGGAGATCGCCCAGGCCCTCGACAACCGGGTCGACGTGCTGATCGGCGCGGTCGGCACCGGCGGCGGCCTGTGCGGCACCGCCCGCGAGCTCAGGAAGTACGTGCCCGGTGTCTCGGTCGTCGGTGTCGAGCCGAAGGGCTCCATCGCCTTCGGCCCGCCCGCCCATGACTACTACCAGTCCGGCACCGGCACCCCCGAAGGCGCCACCATCGGCCTGCTCGTCGACTACGACCTCATCGACGAGGGCGTCAAGGTCGGCGACGTCGAGGCCTTCGCCACCGCCCGCGTCGTCGCCCGCCGCACCGGCCTGCTCATCGGCGGCTCCGCCGGCGGCGTCGTCCACGACGCCCTGGCCCGCCTGACGGCCCTTCCGCCGGACGCCGTCATGGTCGCGTTCATCAACGACGGCGGCGAGAAGTACATGGATACCGTCTTCAACGACGACTGGATGACCGCCCGCAACCTCATCGACGAGGCCGTCGAGGCCGAGATCGACGAGTCCCTCGCCAAACTCCGCAGGCCCTGACACCCAGAGACGTGACATCCAGAGACGTGACATTGAGAGACTGACACCCACCATGCAGCAGCTGACCACCCTGGCGCGCGACAGCCGCGCCCTCACCGCCCTCGCCGTCCCGCTCGCCCTCACCCAGCTCGCCCAGGTCGCCCTCACCACCACCGACACGATCATGATGGGCGTCCTGGGCACCGAGGCGCTGGCCGCCGGCGGCCTCGCCCTGGTGATCTTCAACCAGCTCCGCACCATGGGCGTCGGGCTGGTCACCTCCGTCGGCAACCAGGTGGCGGCGGCAGCGGCCCGCGCCGAGCGCGGCGCCGAGGAGACCGGTGCCAAGGAGACCGGAGCCAAGGAGACCGGAGCCGCCAGCGAACCGGCCACCGGCGCCGACCACGAGGTCCGGGGCCTGGTGCGGGCCGCGATGGCCGTCGCCACCCTCGCCGGCCTGGCCGGCGCCGTCCTGATGGTCCTCATCGGCCAGGCCGCCACCTGGCTCGGCCAGGACGCCACCGTCGCCCACCGCGCCCAGGGCATGCTCGCCGCCCTCACCCCCGGCCTCGTGCCCTGCCTCTGGTTCCAGGCCGTCCGCCAGTTCACCGTCGGCATGCGCCGCCCCCAGGCCCTGCTGCAGATCACCCTCGCCTCCGTCGCCGTCAACGCCGCCCTCAACTGGGCCTTCATCCACGGCACCTGGGGCCTGCCCCGGCTCGGCCTCACCGGCATCGGCGTCGCCACCAGCAGCGTCTACCTGCTGTCCTTCCTCGCCCTCTACGCCTCCGCCCGCCGCGACCCGCACCTCGCCCCCCTGCTCAGCCTCGACTTCTGGCGCGCCGATCCGGCAACCGTCCGCCGCCTGCTCGGCCTGGGCACCCCCATCGCAGCCACCTACGGCTCCGAGGCCGGGTTCTTCTCCGTCACCGCCCTGCTCGCCGGCAGCTTCGGCCCGGCGGCGCTCGCCGCCCACACCGCGGTCAACCAGCTCGTCTACATCGTCTTCCAGGTCGCCGTCGGCCTCTCCCACGCGGCCTCCATCAACGTCAGCCGCGAACTCGCCCTCGGCGAGCACGCGGCCGCCCGCCGGATCAAGAACACCGCACTCGCCTGCGGAGCCGTCGTCACCGCCCTCGTCGGCATCGTCTACCTCACCGTCCCGGACCTCGTCCTGCGCCCCTACTTCGACCCGGACGCGCCCGCCGACCAACAGGGCCTGACCATCGCGACCAGCCTCCTCGTCATGGTCGCCGTCCTGCAGCTCTTCGACTGCGCCCAGAACATCGGCGTCGGACTGCTACGCGGCCTCGACGACACCAAGAGCGGTTTCCGCATCACCCTCATCGGCTACTGGGCCGTCGGCCTGCCCTCCGCCTGGCTCCTCGCCTACCCCCTCGGCGGCGACATCCGCGGCCTCTGGTTCGGGCTGCTCATCGGCCTCGCCACCACCGCCGCCCTCCTCCTGCGCCGCTACAGCCGCACCCTCACCGCGAAGGCCGCCGCGGCGCCCGAGGCCGTCTCCGCCGGAGCCTGACCGCCCGCCGGAGGTGCCGGGGCAAGGCCCGCCCCGCCCTCCGGCGGCACGTGTCGTTCTTTCGCGGGCCCCCGCCCCTTGCCGGAACGTTCCGGCATGGCTAGATTCTTCACCACGCCAGCAAAGCTGACTGAACTTTCAGTTATGCCGCAGGGTCGCGCCAGCACCAGAGAACAGAAGGAACACCCATGACCACGTCCACCACCACCGGCCGCACGGCCGCAGGGGGCCCCGCCTCCCGCACCCGCCGGACGTCCCGCCGGCAGACGAGGACGGTCCGCCCGTGACCTCGTACGCCGTCCTCACCGCCTTCGGCTCCCCACTCGGCTCCCCCGGCCGCACCAAGCCGGCCGAACGCGCACCACTGCGCGTCGGGCTCGTGCAGATGCGCTGGCACGCCGACCCGGCCGAGCACGACGACCGGCTGCGCGAGGGCGTGGCACTCGCCGCCGAGCAGGGCGCGACGATGGTGTGCCTGCCCGAGCTGACCCGCAGCCCCTACTTCTGCAACACCGACGACCCGATGGCGGAGGGCGCCGCCCGCTACCTGGAGGACGTCGAAACGGGGCCCACCGCCAGCCTCGCCGCCGAACTCGCCGCAGAACTGGGCATCAGCGTCCACGCCTCCTTGTACGAGCGCGCCGAGGACGGCGGCCTCGGCTACAACACGGCCATCTGCGTGGACCGCGACGGCACCCTCGTCGCCCGGACGCGGAAGAACCACATCCCGGCCTTCCCCGGCTACCGCGAGGACCTGTGCTTCCGCCCCGGCGACAGCGGGTTCCCCGTCATGACCCACCAGGGCGCCACCTTCGGCTTCCCCACCTGCTGGGACGAGTGGTTCCCCGAGCTCGCCCGCGCCTACGCGCTCGGCGGCGCCGAGGTCCTCGTCCACCCCACCGCCATCGGCTCCGAGGTGGACCTCCCGGACTTCGACACCCGGCCCATGTGGGAGCACGCCATCAGCGCCAACGGCCTCGCCAACGCGCTGTTCATGATCGTGCCCAATCGGATCGGGACGGAGGGCCGGTCCACCTTCTACGGCTCGTCGTTCATCTCCGACCCGTACGGCCGGATCCTGCTCCGCGCCCCGCGCGACCGGCCCGCCGTCCTGGTCGCCGACCTCGACCTCGACCAGTGCCGGGACTGGCGGGAGTTCGGCCTCCTGCGCACCCGCCGCCCCGAGCTGTACACCCCGCTGACCGCGACGAACCGCACCGACGCCTGACCGGACGCCCCGGCGCACCCCCGCCGGGGCGTCCCGCCGCCTCGTCGCCCCGCCGCCCCGCCGGGCGCCGGATGCACGCCGGGATCGGCGTCAACTAAGCCACCCAGTAACGCAGTTGACGCACCCGCCGCGCCGGCCTCAGCCAGTGGCCGTCGGAGTGGGCGAAGCCGCGCCGGTGGGCGGGGCCTGGCAGGACAGGACGACCATCACACTCACACCCTGACCGGGCTTCGACGCACCCGCCGAAACGGTGTAGCCGTCGGGCTCGTGGACGGCATCGAACTCCCAGGTGGGCGCGGTGGACTGAGCGTCCGAACCGGACGCCAACGAGGTGATCTTGAAGCCCTCGCCGGCGAGCTTCTCCCGCAGCGCCCGCAGCACCTCGGGGCGCTTGTCGTCCTCGGCCTTCAACAGGACCCCCGAGCTGAGCTGATAGGCCTCGCCCTCATCGGCCACACCCAACCCCCGCCCCTGGCACCTGTAGTAGCCGACGAGCTTGCTCCACGGATCGCGCTCAAGGCCCGTCAGCTCGCGCACGTGGTCCTGGACCCGATCCGTCCGGGCCAGCGCCTCCTCCCGGGACTCGACACGTGTGGGCGCGCTCGGTGTTCCCGATCCTCCGCCCGGCGACCCCACGGACGAGCACGAGCCGAGCACCAGGGCGCCCGACACCATCACCACGGCCGCGCAGGCCGCCCGGACGGCCGCCCCGGACGGCACGGCCGTCGATCTCTTCAACAAGTGCAGTACTCTCCCCCGATGACAGGTGTGCGTTGTGCCATCCGGATGCTACGGCACCACCGGGGAGGCTCCGCAGGTGGCGCCGAAGCGTGACAGCTGACACCAAGGCGCGCGCGTACCGATGGACCCGAGGGACCCGGGGAGCCATCTGACGAGCACGATGAACCGGGCCACCACAGGTGGAACCCGGCCGGACATGTGGGAACTACGGGAGACGTGTCGCCGTCCGGACGAGGTCGGCGACGGCCCTGGACCGACTGTGCGGTGGCCAGGCGATCACGGTGGTGACTTTCGGCGCGTCCAGCACGGGCACCGCGGCGAGGCCACCGTGCAGTTGGGCGCGGCACGACTCCGGTGAGACCGCGCAAGCCCGGCCGAGCGCGACGAGCTGCAACAACTGTGCGTGGTCGCGGACTTGGGGTCCGGGTCCGGGTGCATAGGTGCCGTCGGGTTTGGGCCAGCGTGGCAGCGGCAGGCCCGGCAATCCGGTGATGTCGGCCATGTGTACGTGGTCCCGGACGGTCAGCGGATGCCCGGCCGGCAGGACCGCCACCTGGCCCTCCGTGCTGAGCGCCTCGGCATGGAGCCCGGCCGTCGAGTCGAACGGCCGGTGCAGCAGCGCCACGTCGGCCCGGCCCTCGCGCAGAAGTCGTCCCTGCTCGGCCGGGCCGCACAGGATGACGTCGACGGGGACCGAGCCGGGTTCGGCGGCGTACGCGTCGAGCAGTTCCGCCAGCAGTTCGCTGGACGCGCTGGCCTTCGTGACCAGGACCAGGCCGGGGCCGCCGGTGGGGGAAGCGGCGGCGCGGCGGGTCCGACGCTCGGCGGCGCCGACCGCCTCCAGGACCGCCCGGCCCTCGACCAGCAGCACCGAGCCGGCCTCGGTCAGCGTGACGGTGCGGCTGGTCCGATCCAGCAGCGCTGCCCCGAGCCGGCGTTCGAGCTGCTGGATCGCCCGTGACAGCGGCGGTTGCGCGATCCCGAGGCGCTGCGCGGCGCGCCCGAAGTGCAGCTCTTCGGCGACGGCGACGAAGTAGCGCAGTTCCCGGGTCTCCATCCGGCCACGGTACTCCGGATCAATACCCGGACGGTATCGGTGCCCACCCGATCGGTCTTGGACCCCAACCGGGGGCCGCGGGCAGCATGGCCCCATGAGCGAACGAACGACTGCGCTGGTCACCGGCGCGAACAAGGGAATCGGCTACGAGATCGCCGCAGGCCTGGGCGCCCTCGGCTGGAGCGTCGGCGTCGGCGCCCGCGACGACCAGCGCCGCGAGGCCGCAGTGGAGAGGCTGCGCGCGGCCGGCGTCGACGCGTTCGGCGTCCCGCTGGACGTGACCGACGACGCGAGCGCGACCGCCGCCGCCCGGCTGATCGAGGAACGGGCCGGGCGCCTCGACGTGCTCGTCAACAACGCCGGCATCGCCGGCGGCATGCCGCAGGAGCCCACCCGGGTCGACCCCGCCACCATCCGGACGGTCGTGGAGACCAACGTGATCGGCGTCATCCACGTCACCAACGCGATGATGCCGCTGCTGCGCCGCTCCGCCTCACCGCGGATCGTGAACATGTCCAGCAGCGTCGGCTCCCTCACCCGGCAGTCAGGAGCCGCCGCCGAGCAGACGGCGGGTCCGGTGGCCGTGGCGTACGCGCCGTCGAAGACGTTCCTGAACGCCGTCACCCTCCAGTACGCCCGGGAGCTGAGCGGCACGAACATCCTGATCAACGCCGGCTGCCCCGGCTACGTCGCGACCGACCTCAACGGCTTCCACGGCGTGCGCACCCCCGAACAGGGCGCGGCGATCGCGATCAAACTCGCGACCCTGCCCGACGACGGCCCGACCGGCCAGTTCTTCGACGACGCCGGCGTCGTGCCCTGGTGATGCGCACGGCGGCCGCTGAACCGGCCGCCACTCCGGCGCCCGGGGATCCGCATCGCAAGGTCACCACACCCGCATGGTCTTGTCCTGTCCCGAGCGCCTGGTCACTGCGAAGGCGAACCGGTTGACAGAAGGCTGCCATGCCGGGCGTCGCGACCGGCGAAGAGCGGTTCAGCCGGGGCTTCCCGGGGCGAGGTGGCGACATCCTAGATCATCAAGTTGAGGTTCTGTCAGGTTCCGCGACTTCGACTCCGGATCCACCACCGGTTGTGCTTCCCTTCGTTCCGGACCGCCGAGTTCGGCGGCCCGGTTCTGCCCCGCGACACACACGATGGAGACGGAATGCCTGAGAACGAGACCGTAACTGGCGCCACCCTGCGCACGCTGACCCTGGACATAGAGGGCCGACCCTCCACCACGTGGCGCCTTGACGACCCGCAGGTGCTCGCCGATCTGAAGAAGACTCCGTTCGTCCTCGCCGAAGGTGCCCACTACAGGCTCAGTTACAGCTTCACGGTGAGCGGTGACATCGTGTCCGGCCTCAAGTACGTCTCCGCAGTCTTCCGCAAGGGTCTCAAGGTCTCCAAGGACCAGCAGATGCTCGGCTCATTCGGCCCGCAGGACAAGGAGCACACGGTGCGCCTTCCCCGGCACGGCTGGGAGGAGGCTCCGAGCGGGCGGCTGTCCCGCGGCAACTACACCGCCAAGTCAACCTTCGTGGACGACAACGGCACGACGCTCGGGGAGCTTGAGTACGCCTTCGACATCACCGAGAACTGGCCGGCCACCGAGTCGACCAGCTGACACACCTCCTCACTTCCTCTCCACGCCAAGGGCAGGCACTCGCCGTTGCCCTTGGCGTGGCCCCGCACCACCTCGGTTTCCGGGCCCGTCCGACGCCGTGACGCGCTCCACCGAGCAGGAGGTGCTCTCCGGGTTCCGACCGGGCCCTCCGCGCCGAAGCGCGACAGCCGACACCGAGATCGGCCGAACGGGTGGGCACCAGCGGCGCCGGAAGCCTTGTGCGTGCACGAAGGCAAATCGCCGTGCGTAACTGTGCGCGGGTCCAGCGGGCACACGGTCCGCCGTACGAGCCGATGGCCGCAGCCCTCCCCGTCCCGCCCCGCCCCCCGAACGGAGTCGCCCACCCATGCGCACCCCCGCTCTCGCCGCCCTCTCCCTCGCGCTCGCCCTACCCCTGACGGGGTTGGCCGCCACCGGCACCGCCGCCGCCCAGTCCCCCGCCTCCCGAGGGGTGCCGATCACGGAGTGCGCGGGCGTCCCCAAGGTCCGCGACGCCGGCGCCGAGGACTACCTCTGCACCCGGAAGGAACTCGGCCCGGTCACCCTGCCGACGGACTCCGTGGTGACCAAGCTGCTGGCGGGCTACGACCGGCTGGGCGGAGTGACGCCGGTACGCTTCCTGGACTGGTACCGGGACTGGAGGGGGTGGAAGTACCCGGACAACAACGGCTTCACCGACAACAACGGCACCCTCGACATGGCCGTACAGAGCATGACGGAGCACCAGAAGCTGGACCGCTTCGGGAACAGCGCCTACGGCTCGTTCCTCGCCCCCGGCGGCACGCCGTTCCCCCAGCGCGCCCTTCCGCCGGACTCCCTCAACGGAGGCGAGGACAACTACCACTGCTTCGAGGTGCAGAAGCCGTTCCAGGTCCAGCAGGGGCACATCGCGGGCGCGTTCTCCCAGCCGGGCAACGGACTCCAGCAATGGCTCGACCCGGCCCTGAAGCCGGGCGACATCCCGGGCACGTACGACGTCGCCGCCCTCATCACCGCCGGGTACCTGACCGAACACGTCGCCGACAAGAACTTCTGTCTGACGGGCAACGACGCCGCCTGACCCCCACCCGGGCAGACCGCGCTGCGCACGGTCGGCAACCGACACCCGCCCCGCCCGGCAACGCGCCCGGCGGGGCCGGCGCGGCAGTCGGCACGGGTCTGTGACCTGCGGCGACACCGGGACGGTCCGGCCTTCGGCACTCCCGCTCCGATCGCCGCCGCCTCTCGCCCGGCGTGCGGGTTGAGCACCCTCCGCAGCACCTCCGCACCATGGCGCGGGAAAGTCCGGTGCATCGATGACTGCCGGCCCCTAGCATACGTGCGTGAACCTTTCGCATCTCGGCGTGCCGATCGGACCGATGATCCGTGTCCACGGCGGGTTCGCCAACCGGACGTACCGGCTCGACACCGACCAAGGGTCGTTCGCGGTGAAGGAGTTGAACCTCGTCGACCGCCGCTGGACCTATCGCGTCGAGGACGTGTTCAGGTTTGAGCGGGCGGCCTTCGCCGCCGGCATCCCGATGCCGGAGCCGATCTCGGCCGGCCAGCACACGCTCGTGCACCGATGGGTCGAGGGAGAGAAGGTGCCGGAAGCACCGGTGTCGGCGGCGTACGCGTTCGAGATCGGTGAGATCCTCGCGCGCATCCACGCGCTCGACGTCGCGTGGACCCATGTGCCGATCGAGGAACCGACGTCACGGGACTGGCCCGAGCTCGCCGCGCGGGCGGCGGCGACCGGACAGCCGTGGGCCGACGAACTCGCCTCTCGCGTCGAGACGTTCCTCGCGATCACCCACTTCGTCGACACCTGCGAACGGCCGGGCCCCGTCGTGCTGACCCACAAGGACATCCACCCGTGGAACCTGCTCGCTCGGGAGGGTCGGCCGGTGGTGCTCGACTGGGAGCTCTCGGGAATGCTCGACCTGTCCGGTGAGCTCGGCTCGACCGCGCTGAGCCTCGCGAAGGGGCCCGGCTTCGACCACATCGAGCCCACCGTCTTCCGCTCGGTCCTCGACGGCTATGTCGCGGGGGGCGGAGCGCTGCCGCCGTCAGGTCCGAGCTGGTTCGTGTTCATGATCGGCGGCTGGCTGGGGCACACGAGGTGGAACATCCTCCGGTGCCTCGCCGGTGTCGAGGCGAGCACCGGCCCTGACCTCGCGCTGTCGCACGAGTCCGTGCGCAACGGCTTGCGCGGCCTCCCCGACCTGTTCGGCCGACTTCCGGAGTTCGAGGCGCTGCTCGTGTGACAGTGACCCGCGCCTGTGCCCGATATGCGGCGCAAGGCGCGCCGGACGACGACACGGGCGGCGACACGGACGACCGAGCCCCCGCCCGACTGTGAGCCAGATCACCGTTGAGGTTGACCCTGGGTCAGGGCTCAAGCTCCTCGCAACGGCACGACGCCGACCGGGCGTCACCGATGCGAAGGAGCACACCACCATGCCACTCCCCGTTTCCGGCCCTTCCGACCAGGACGAGAGCACCCTGCGGACCGTCGCCCTCGGCGCCCCCGGGCAGGACCGCCCGGAGCTGCAGAAGGCGATCGAGGAGATCGTCGACTCCGGTTTCACCGGGGTGTCGCTGCGCGTGCACGACGAGCGGGGCGCGTGGGTCGGCAGCGCCGGGGCGGCCGAACTGGGCGGGGCCGCGAAGCCGCCGACGGACGGGCACGTCCGGATCGGCAGCAATACCAAGACCTTCACCGCGACCCTGGTGCTGCAACTGGTGGCCGAGGGCAAGGTCGGGCTGGACACCCCGGCGGCGCACTACCTGCCCGAGTTCGGGCTGGACGGGCGGATCACGGTGCGGATGCTGCTGCAGCACACCAGCGGGGTGTTCAACCACACCGGCGAGGTCTACGCCGACGGGACGGTCGCGCCGGGCATCCCCATCCCCTACGGCACCACGGGCAGGGAGTGGATGGACAACCGGTTCAAGACCTACCGGCCGCAGGAGCTGGTACGGCTGGCGCTGTCCAGGCCGGCCCGGTTCGAGCCGGGGGCGGGCTGGAGCTACTCCAACACCAACTACGTGCTGGCCCGGCTGCTGATCGAGAAGGTCACCGGCCGCCCGGTCGCCGAGGAGATGCAGCGGCTGATCCTGGGGCCGCTCGGGCTGTCGGGCACCGTGCTGCCGGGCGCCTCGCCGGAGATCCCCGAGCCGCACGCCCACGCCTACTACCGGTACGAGGACGCCGGCGAGCAGAGGACGATCGACATCACCCGCCAGAACCCCTCCTGGATCTCCAGCGGCGGCGACATGATCTCCACCACCCGGGACCTCCACACGTTCATCTCCGCACTGCTGGGCGGCAGGCTCCTACCGGCCCCGCTGCTGGCGCAGATGTGCACCCCGCACCCGACGGGCATCCCGAGCATGGACTACGGCCTGGGCGTGTTCGTGGTGACGACGGACGGCGGCGCCACCGTCGTCTCCCACAACGGCGCCGCCGTGGGCCACGCGGCGCTGATGTACAGCACGCCCGACGGCAGCAGGACCCTGACCGCCGCGCTGAACTGCGTGGACGACGCCGCCCTGTCCATCGGCGGGGCGTTCCAGCAGGCGATGCACAGGCTCGTCGACGAGGTGTTCTGCGGCGGGCCGGCCGATCCGGCCCGGCCGACGGACTGATGTCGTGTGCGGAGCCACCGAGTTCGAATACGAGGCAGGATTGGCGGATGAACGGAGTCACGATCGGGCAGGCGGCGGCATTCGTCGGCATCACGGTGAAGACGGTGCGGCACTACCACAAGCTCGGCCTGGCCGAGGAGCCGGAACGCGACAGCTCCGGATACCGGCGGTACGGATCGGCCGACCTGTTGCGGCTGGTGCAGGTCCGGACGCTGGCCGCCGCCGGGGTGCCGCTGGCCGAGACCGGGCCCCTGCTCGACGCCGACGCCGCGCTGTTCACCGCCAAGCTCGCCGACGTTGAACGTCAACTCACCGAACAGATCGAGGAGTTGACCGCGCGGCGCGACACCCTGCACCGGCTCGCCGACGGCGACCGGGCGCTGCTGCCCGACCGCGCCGTGGCACTGCTGGAGCGGATGGCCGACCTCGGCTTCACCCCGGACGAGGCGGCGGCCACCAGGGAGGGCTGGGTGCTGGCCAGGGCCCTGGTCCCGGAAGGCTTCGACGACTACCTCACCCATGTCGAACACGCCCTGCTGGACAGCCGGTTCGTCGCCCTGCTCAAGCGCGGCGCCGAAGCCGCGACCTGGGAGCCGGACGACCCGCGCATCGCCGAACTCGCGACCGCCGCGGCCGACCACTTCCTCGCCAACCCCGCCCAGCTGAAGATCGTGACCGGCCTCCAAGCCCGCACCGAAGCCGCGACCCGGTACCAGCTGATCGCCCACCACGGCGAAGAACAGGGATCGGCCGAGGCCCGGCTGGTCGCGCTGGTCGAGACCAGACTCCGCTCCGCCAGCGTCCGCATCCCCAGGCCGGACTCCCCCTGACCGGCCCGCACTCCGGTTCTTCGACCCGGGGCGGGAACGTCAGGAGGAGGAGCCGTGGCCGTCGTCCTCCCGACCAGCTTCGAAGTCGCCGGGTCTCGGCACACCGGAGTCGCCGCACCGAAGTTCAGCGCACCGGCTTGGGGGCGGGCGAGGGGGACGGGGCGCCCGCCCAGCGGTGCAGGGCGGCTTCGAGGGCGGCAGCGTCGGCGGCGGCGGCGGTGTCGGTGGTGTCGCAGGCCCAGGCGACCACTCCGTCCGGGCGGACGAGGACTGCGGTCGGTGTCGCGCTGTCGTCGGTCACAGCGGTCACAGCGGTCACCCGCCTGGGCCAGTCCGAGGCGAGGCGGGTGAACGCGCCGTCCGCCGTGCGGTCGAGCAGCAGGAACCCGCCGCCGTGGCCGTGGTCGACCAGCCGGGAGCCGTCCCCCAGCCACAGGTCGGGGACGTACCGCCCGACCAGCGGGTGGTCGCCGGGCAGGTCGATGCGCTGCGTCACCCCGGAGATCTTCTTGACCGCGTGGGTCGCGCCCGCCCCGGTGCCCAGCAGGTCGGCGACGACCTCCCGGAGCGCGGCCGACTTGGCGTCCCCGCGCATCACCCCGATCTGGGCCCGCGTCCAGTCCAGCACCCAGGCGCCGAGGGGGCGGCGCTCGGCGTCGTAGGTGTCGAGCAGCCCTTCGGGCGCCCACCCGGCGACCACGGCGCCGAGCTTCCAGCCGAGGTTCATCGCGTCGCCGACCCCGAGGTTGAGCCCTTGGCCGCCGAACGGCGAGTGCACGTGCGCGGCGTCGCCGGCCAGGAGCACCCGCCCCGAGCGGTAGGCCGCGGCCTGGCGGGCGTTGTCGCTCCAGCGGGTCGCGGGGCCGCGCAGCGCGGTGAGGGTGACGTCGGTGCCGGAGACCCGGCGCAGGCTGCTCTGCACCTCCTCAAGGGTGACCGGCGCGGAGCGGTCGGCGGGGCCGCCGTCGAACTCCACGGTGACCACCCGCCCGGGCTGCGGCCCGTAACGGTAGGCGCCCTTGGTCGACCACGCCCATCCGTCCGCGAGCATCGTGGGGTCGGCGATGTCGACGACCGCCAGGTGTCCGGTGAGTTCGGGGTCGGTGCCGGGGAAGCCGATGCCCGCGAGGCGGCGCACGGTGCTGCGCCCGCCGTCGCACCCGACCAGCCATCCGGTGCGCACCGTGCCGGCGGTGGTGGTGACGAGCACGCCGTCGCCGGTGTCTTCGAGCGCGGTGACCTCCACCCCGCGACGCACCGCCACGCCCAAGCGCGCGACCTGGCCGGCCAGCAGTGCCTCCAGCTCGCGCTGCGGCACCATCCGCGCTCCGTCGACGGCGGTGTGCGCGGCGAGGTCGGCGTCGGACCAGTCCACGAGGTCGGCGTCGAGGACCATCCCGGCAAAGTGCCCGGTGAAGCGGGGTGCGCGCGCCGGCCGGCCGCCGCCGGGCGGCTGGTCGACCGCGCGGGCGAACGACCCGACCCGTTCGAGCTGCTCCCGCTGCACCTGTTCGGCGGCCGGCAGCAGGCCGCGGCGGTCGAGCGCCTCGGCCGTCGGGACGTTGACCGCCCCCGCCTTCATCGACCGGTCCGGCTCGGCGAGCCGTTCGAGCACCTGCACCGTCGCCCCGGAGAGCGCCAGCTCGGCGGCGAGCACGAGGCCCACCGGCCCGGCGCCGACCACGGTCACGTCCACGTCCATTTCCCGCTGCACGTCCCGGCTCACGGCCTGGTTCGAATCCTGGTTCACATTCGTAGTCACGAACAGTGTTCTATAAACGAACGGCGTTCGTGTCAAGCTATGATGGTCCGGTGAACCCGAGAGAGCGACGCGCGGCACGCCACCAGCCGCCGAACCCCGACGCCGAGACCGACCCCAGGCCGCGGCGCCGCAAGGCCCCCATCACCGTGGACCAGGTCATCGACACCGCGCTGGACGTCATCGCCACCGAGGGCTACGAGGCACTGACCATGCGCCGCCTCGCCGGCGCCCTCGACACCGGACCCGCCTCGCTCTACGCCCACGTCGTCAACAAGGCCGACCTCGACGAGCTGCTCATCGGACGGCTGTGCGCCGCGCTCGCCCTGCCCGAGCCCGACCCCACGGCCTGGCGGGACCAGATCCGCGGCGTCTGCACCCAGATCCGCGACCAGTACCTGGACTACCCCGGGATCTCCCGCGCCGCGCTCGCCATGGCCCCCACCGACCTCGAAACCATGCGCGTCAGCGAAGGGATGCTGGCGATCCTGCTCGCTGGCGGCGTCGCCCCACAGGCCGCCGCCTGGGCCGTCGACGCGCTCCTGCTGTACGTGGCCGCCTACTGCCTCGAAGCCTCGATCGTGCGCCAGCGAGCGGCACACGACGACGACGCGTGGGTCCTCGACCGCGACGAACTGCAGCGCCGCCTCACCGCCCTGCCCGCCGTGGCCTTCCCCCACACCACCCGCCACGCCGCCGAAATCACCGCCGGCACGGGCCACGACCGCTTCGACTTCACCGTCTCCCTGATGATCGACGGCCTCGCCCGCCGCTAGGAGCTCTCTGTCCAACTCTGTTCACACAGCTCCGCCCGCCGCCCCGGCCCGAAAACGAGGGCCGGAACGACGGGCGGAGCGACGGGCGGAGCGACGCGCGGGTGCGGTCAGGCCTGGGCGTTGCCCGGCTGGCGGCCCGGGGCGTCGGCGGCGGCGCGCTTGAGGACGGCGGTGTTCGCGATGACGGTGCCGGGCTTGACCCCGGAGACCTCGGTGACCTGGACGCTGCGCTCGCCCAGGAAGGTGTAGGAGCTGCGGTCGAAGATGATCTCGTCTCGGGAGCCGGTGGCGGTGTTGGTACGGGCGATCGCGATGCCGGTGCGCCCGGCGGCGTCGGTGGCGCTGTCGACGAGGACGACACCGGGGATGCGGGCCGCAGCCTGGTAGAGCGCGGCGGCGAGCTCGCCGGGGACGGCCTGCTCGCGGATCAGGTCGCCGATGGTGACGAACGCCTGCTGGTCCGGCCCGCTGCCGCTTCCCTTGGTCTCGGTGTAGATCTTCTGCAGCAGTTCCTGCGGGTCGGTGGGCAGGGTGCGCAGGTAGTCGTAGGAGGGTGCGTTCAGGTGGTTGCCGCTGTCCGCCGAGAGTGCCGCGCCGCCTTCCGGGGACTTGCCCTCTTCGGTGAGCCAGCCCGTGCGGCCGTCGGCCGAGTGCCAGATCTGCCGCTGGTGGGGCTTCTCGACCCACACCTTCGACGTGCCGCTGCTGAGGTCGACGGAGCCCGCGAGGTGGGAGACGGTGCTCTCGATGTAGACGTACTGCCCCGGGCGCAGGACGACGTCCGGCGCGGCCTTGGCGGCCAGCGAGATCCGCTCCACCGCGCCGGCCAGGCCTGCGGTGTCGCCCGCCGAGACCTGGATGACGGGCGCGGAGATGCGCTCACTGCCCGCGGGGGTTGCTCCCGGGCTGCCGAGCGTGGTGGCCGCCACGGTGGCGGCGAGGGCGAGGGCCGCCACCGTGGTGGGCACGGCGATCAGCAGCCGCCGACGCTTCCTGGCCTCGGGGCGGACCGGCACTGCGGCTTCGGTGGTACGGGTGATCTCGTTCATCAGGAACTCCTCGATCTGGCGCTGCCGGCCGAACGGGACGGCAGGTGCTCCGGCCGCCGGCAGCAGGTGCCTCAGCTCCGTGTCATCGAGCGGCTGCCGCCGCTGCGGGATGCTGGTCATCTGCTTCACTCCTTGTTCGACCGGGCCGGAACCATCCGGCCACCCTGTACTTGTCCGGCTGCCCGCAGGGGTTCCCGGCGAGTTTTCGAGGCCTGCCGCAGTTCCTTGTCGGCCAGGGCACGCAGCCGGGTCCGGGCCCTGGAGAGCCTGGAGCGCACGGTGCCGACCGGGATGCCGAGGGCCTCGGCGGCCTCGGGGTAGCTGAGGTCCGCCCACACGCACAGCGAGAACACCTCGCGCTCCCCACGACGGAGTTTCTCCAACGCCGCCTTGGCGGCCAGCAGCTGATCGCGGTCGGCGAGCCGGCCGACCAGCTCGTCGGCGAAGTCCGGGGCGGGTTCGGCGATCGGCATGCGGGCGAGGGCGGCCGCGTGCCGGCGGGCGGCTCTGGCCCGGTTGCGCAGCACGTTGACGGTGATGCCCATCAACCACGGGCGAGGAGTGGCCCCTTCGTCGCGAAGCTTGTCCCGCAGGCGCCAGGCCTCCAGGAAGACCACCGCCATGACGTCCTCGGCACCGGCGCGATCCCCGCTCACCCGGACCGCGTGTGCCAGAACCGCGCGCGAGTGCTCCTGGAACAACTGCCGGAAGGCGCCCGGGTCCCCGGCTCTGATCCGTTCGTGCAGCGAATAGTCCACACCTCTGGTTGTCCGGCCACCGCGAAGCAGTTCCAGTGAGCTGCGTCACAGGTGTGCCGGCAAGCGGCGGATGCCTTTCGCGCTGACGACGGGTCCTCCGCGCAGGTGCCGATTTGAGCGGCGGCACCTGCGCGGCGGGCACGGTGTGGCGCAGGCCCCGGGGAACCTGGGGGCCCCCCGGCCGGCCCCCCA
>NZ_JBHWIO010000043.1:0-16471 GCF_042732075.1 Kitasatospora sp. NPDC059812 | reverse complement strand
GCGGCGCCGGGGGGGTGCTGCGGGGCGGGGGGGGGGGGGGCCCCGCGGGGGGGGCGGGGGGGGGGGGCCCCCCCCCGGCCGCCGCCCCCTGCGCCGCGCGGCCGGGTGCCACGGGGCGCCCCCGGGCCCGTCCCCCGAACGCCACGAGGTGTTCCGGCGAACCCCCCGTTGCCGAGAACTCTGCAGCGGCGGCGCATTGTCCGAAAGAGCCCTCTGGGCAGGACATTCAAGTCGGACAACGATGTGAGGGGGCGGGAGGGGCCTGCCAGGGGTGGTGAACGTGGACGCGCGGCCGAACGGGACACAGCGCAAGGCCCGACTGGGCAGACCGGAGGGGTTCGTCGATCCGCAGGCCGGTCCGGTGGAGCGGCTCGCCTGGGAGCTTCGCCAGTTGCGGGACCGGTCGGGCGCACCGAGCTACCGCGCACTGGCGAAGGAGTCGCACTACTCCGCCAGCACGCTGGCGGAGGCGGCGAAGGGCGAGCGCCTGCCGTCGCTGGCCGTGGTGCTCGCCTACGCGCGGGTGTGCGGCGGGGAGAAGGCGGAGTGGGAGGCCCGCTGGCTGGCGGCTTCCCGTGCCCTCCAAGGGCCGTCCGCCACGGCGCAGGACGGCGATGAGGACCGCGCGGACGGGGGCGACCCCGCTCCCTGCCCGTACCTGGGCTTGGCCGCGTTCGGCACGGGGGACGCCGACATCTTCTTCGGCCGCTCGGAACTGGTGAGCCACCTGGTCCGGCACGTGGGTGACCACCGGCTGACGGCGGTCGTCGGCGCTTCCGGCAGCGGCAAGTCCTCGCTGCTGCGGGCCGGGCTGCTCCCCCGGCTCGACGAGTCCTGGCACACCGCGCCGCTGGTTCCCGGCGACCACCCGTTACGGGCGCTGGCCCTCGCGGTCTGCGCCCTGACGGGCGGTGACGCGGAGGCGCTGTCCCGCGCGCTGGCCGACGAGCCCGCGGCCCTGGGGATCGCGTTGGACACCTGGCTGGTCACGCAGCCCGCCGACCGGCGCGTCGTCCTCGTCGTCGACCAGTTCGAGGAGCTCTTCACCACCTGCGCGGACGCCGGGGAGCGGGAGGCGGTCCTGGCCTGCCTGGCCTGGACGGCCGGCGACCGCACGGCCGTCGACGGGACGGCCGGGGCCGGATCAGCCGGAGTAGGCGCGGCCGAGGCCCGGGTACGGGTCGTCATCAGCGTGCGCGCCGACTTCTACGACCGCTGCCTCGCCCACCCCGCCCTGGCCGCCGCCCTCCGCTCCGGCGCCCAACTGCCGGTCGGCGCACCCACCCGGGCCGAGCTGCGGGACATCGTCGTCGAACCCGCGGCCCGAGCGGGCGTCGTGGTGGACCCCGACCTGCTGGAGGCCGTCCTCGCGGAGGCCACCGGCCAGCCCGGCGCGCTGCCGCTGGTGGCCCACGCGATGCGCGAGACCTGGACCAGGCACCGCGGGGCCGTCCTGCGGCTGGCCGACTACCGGGCCACCGGCGGCATGCGGGGAGCCATCACCCAGACCGCCGAGGCCATGTACGCCGCTCTCCCGCCGGGCCACCAGGAGGCCATGCGGCTGCTGTTCCTCCGGCTCACCGCCCCGGGCGAGGGCACCGAGGACACCCGCCGCCGCCTGGCCCGGAAGGAACTCGACGGCCTCGCCGACGCCGCGACCGTCGACGACCTCCTGCACCGGCTCGCCGCCGCCCGCCTGATCGTCCTGGCCGACGGCACCGTCGACGTCGCCCACGAAGCGGTCATCCGCGCCTGGCCGCGGCTGCGCCACTGGCTCGACGTCGACCGCGAGGCCCTGCGGACACACCGCCGGCTCACCCAGGCCGCCCTGACCTGGCACGAACTCCAGCGCGACCCGGGCGCATTGTACCGGGGAGCGCAGCTCGCCACCGCCTGGGGCTGGTCCCGGACCCGCGGCGCGGCGCTCAACCGGCTGGAGTCCGCCTTCCTGGACGCCAGCACCGCGGCGGACGGCCAGCGTGGCCGCCGCCGGCGCCGGACGGTCGTGGCGCTGGCCGTCCTGACCGTGCTCTCCCTGGTGCTGGCGGTGACCGCGTTCGTCCAGAGGGAGCAGTCCGACGCGCAGCGCCGCGTCGCGGTCTCCCGCGAACGGGCCGCCCAATCCAGGCAACTCCTCGAAACGCAGCCCGAGGCCGCGGCGCTGGTCGCGCTGGAGGGCTACCGGACGGCCCGCACCACCGAGGCCCGCGGCAGCCTGCTGAGCGCCTACGCCGCCTACTCCTCCAACCAGTTCACCGGTCACACCGGCACCGTGACGGCGGTGGCGTACGCGCCCGACGGCCGCACCCTGGCCACCGGCAGCGCCGACCACACCGTGAAGCTGTGGGACACCACCACGCACCGCATGCTCGCCACCCTGACCGGCCACACCGGCATCGTCAACACCGTCGCCTTCAGCCCCGACGGCCGCACCCTGGCCAGCGCCGGCGCCGACCGCACCGTACGGCTGTGGGACGTCGCCTCCGACCGCACGACGGGCATCCTCACCGGCCACACCGGCGCCGTCTCCTCGGCGGCGTTCTCGCCCGACGGCCGCACCCTGGCCACCGCCGGGTACGACCAGACCGCCCGGCTGTGGGACGTGGCGTCCCAGCGCGCCCTCACGACGCTCACCGGTCACACCGGTGCCGTACGGGCGGTGGCGTACGCGCCCGACGGCCGCGCCCTGGCCACCAGCGGCGCCGACCACACCGTGAAGCTGTGGGACACCACCACCCACCGCGAGCTCGCCACCCTGACCGGCCACACCGGCGCCGTCGGCACGGTCGCCTTCAGCCCCGACGGCCGCACCCTGGCCAGCGCCGGCGCCGACCGCGCCGTGCGGCTGTGGGACGTGGCGTCGCACGACACCACGGCCGTCCTCGACGGGCACACGCAGGAGGTGAGCCAGGCCGCGTTCACCGCCGACGGCCGCACCCTGACCACGATCGGCCAGGACAACACGGTCGCCCTGTGGGACGTGGCCGAGCGCCGGCTGACCGCCACCCTCCACGAGACCAACACATCCGCCCCCGCGCTGGCGCTCTCCCCCGACGGCAACGAGCTGGCCACCACCGCCACCGACAACATCGTCCACACGTGGGACCTCAGGAGCCGCCAGATCGCCGCCACCTTCAGCGCGACGAACGACCTGGACACCCTCGCGACCGTCGCCACCTACGCCCCCGACGGCCGGACCCTCGCCATCGGCCACACCGACGGCTCCGTCACCACGTGGACCACCGCTCCGCTGCGCCCCGCCGTGACCTTCGCGGCGCACGGCCAGGGCATCATGCACCTGGCGTTCTCCCCGGACGGCCTCCTGCTGGCCGCCGCGAGCTCCGACCGCACGGCGCGCCTGTGGGACGCCGCGTCAGGCCGCCCGGTGGCCACCCTCGAAGGCCACACCGACCAGGTGTCGAGCGTCGCCTTCTCCCCCGACGGCCGCACCCTGGCCACCAGCAGCCTCGACACGACCGTGCGCCTGTGGGACGTGGCGACCCACCAGACGACAGCGGTCCTCCAGGGGCACACCAGCCTGGTCGCCAAGGCCGTCTTCTCCCCCGACGGCCGCACGCTGGCCACCGCCGGGTACGACGGGACGGTGCGCCTGTGGGACCTGGCCACGCACCGCACCCTCGCCGTGCTGTCCGAGAACACCAACGCCATCGCCTCCCTGGCCTACTCCCCCGACGGCCGCACCCTGGCCACCGGCAGCTCCGACGCCACCGTGCGCCTGTGGGACGTGGCGCAGCGCCGGGCGGTCGCCACCCTCACCGGCCACGTCAACACCGTCTTCTCCGTCACCTTCAGCGCCGACGGCCGCACGCTGGCCAGCACGGACGCCAGCGGCACGGTGTGCCTGTGGGACGTGGCATCACAGCAGGTCACGGCACTGCTCGTCGGTCACACCAGAGCCGTGCACACGGCCGCCTTCAGCCCCGACCAGAGCACGCTCCTCACCGCCGCCGGCGACGGAGCACGGCTGTGGCCCACGGACGCGGACCGAACCGCCGACCGCATCTGCGACCTGAGCCGGACCAACCACTGGCCCGGATCCGTCTCCGGCACCACCACGGGCGAGGCCTGCCGGTGAGCGGGCTCACGGCGGTGTCACGACCTGGTGGCCGCACGCTTGCGCCGCCGCTACCCGGACGGCTGGTGGAGCGAGCGGTAGTCGACCTTGCCGTTCCCGTTCCGGGGGAGGCCCGGCAGCCGTACCCAGCGCCGCGGAAGCATCGGATTCGGCAGGCTCGACCGCAGCGATGCGAACAGGTCGTCCTGAAGCGTCCCCGGCTCCGCCGCGTAGTAGGCGACGAGCCGTACCTCGCCTCCGGCGCCCTCCGCGACCACCGCGCACTCCGTCACACCGGGTATTCCGGAGACGGCGGCCTCCACCTCGTCCAGCTCGACGCGGACGCCGGCGAGCTTGACCTGCCGGTCGACGCGCCCGGTGCAGTGGACCAGCCCATCGGCGAAGTAGGCCGTGTCCCCCGTGCGGTAGAGCCTGCCGGTGGGTGAGCGGGGGTCGAACTCGTCGACGAAGAACGATGCACCGGTGAGCTCCGGGTCGTTGACGTAGCCCGCCCCCACAGCGCACCCGCCCACCCACAGCTCTCCTGCTTCGCCGGGCTCTGCCGCCCTCCATCCGCCGTCTTCCCTGACCAGCAGATAGAGGGCTATGCCGGGTAGGGGGCCACCGGCCGGAAGCTGCGGCAGGGCCAGGTCCGCCGGCCTCACGTGGTGGAGCGCGACGTCGTCGGAGCACTCGCTCGCCCCGTAGGCGTTGAGGAGGTCGGTCCGCGGAAGCGCTCGTAGGAGCGCCGCCGCCAGCCCGGGGTCGAGCCGCTCACCCGTCGAGACGAGGCATCGCAGGTCGGGCAGGGTCGGGCCGGAGCGGCGGGCCGCCTGCGCGTCCCGCACGATCCAGCCGACCACGGTGGGGACCAGCTCCATCACGGTGATCCCCCGGCTCTCGGCGTAGCCCACGAGGCGGCGGGCGAACCGGAGGTCCGCCTCGGGAACCACCACGACGGACCCGCCCACGAGCAGGACGGCGAGCATCTGCCAGACGGAGATGACGTGGACCGGCGGCGCGGTGAAGGCGACCCGGTCCGCTGCTGTCAGCCGCAGCGCGCCGACCATCGACCGGAGGTGGTTCATCATCCCGAGCTGCTCCACCACCGCGCCCTTCGGCCGGCCGGTGGTTCCGGAGGTGTGGATGACATAGCGCGCCTCGTCGTCCGGCGGTTCGGTCGACAGCGCGAACGACGGCGCGAACAATGGCGCCTCGGCTGTGGACCCCGGTGGCGTCAGCACCGCGATGGAGGCCTCGGCCGCCGCCGCGCGGAGCGGACTCCCGGCCGCCCCCGACAGGGCGTCGAGCAGGAACAGGCATCGGGGCCGGGCGTTCTCCAGCACCTCCGCCAGCCGGGCCTCGGGCCACCCGGGATCGATCGGCACGTACGTCGCACCCAGGCTCTCGACGGCCAGGAACACGGCGACGGTGTCCGCGCCCCGGGGGCCGGCGACGGCGATCCGGTCGGCGGAGCCGCACCCTTCGCCGAGGAGGGCTGCACGGATCTGACGGACCCGGACGCACAGGTGGTGGTAGGTGATCTCCTCCGAATCCGCCACCACGGCGACGCGGCCCGCGTCCTCGGCCGCCAGCTCACTGACGCGGGCCCAGACGGTCCTCGTTTCCCCGCCCCGGCCCGCGCGCTCGGTCCCCCTCAGAGCACGGCGGACCGCCGACGGCGCCTCGTCGGCGAGCATCGGCAGCCGGTGCAGTCCGGCGCTTCGAGACCGGCATGCTGGGACGCCGGTGTCGACGGGGTGCTCCATGGATGTCCTCCTCCGTTCAACGCGGGTGCGACGCGGGCCGGGAGCGACCGGCGACCAGCTGTCGCGTCATGTCCTTGGTCCAGGGCCAGGGCTCGTCCGGTGGATCCCTGCGGGTCCGCCACGATCCACCGGAACCGCCCTACCGGGGAAGGTCCGCGCCCGGCTGGGCGAACTGCGCCCGGTACAGACGGGCGTACGCGCCACCGGCGGCGAGCAGCTCCGGGTGCCGTCCCTGTTCCACGATCGAGCCGTTCTGCAGGACGAGAATGGCGTCCGCGTCGCGCACCGTGGACAGTCTGTGGGCGATCACGAAGCAGGTGCGCCCCTCGCTCAGCCGCGCCATGGCCCGTCGGACCAGCAGCTCGGTCCGCGTGTCCACCGCGCTCGTGGCCTCGTCGAGCACCAGGATCGCCGGGTCGGCCAGGAACGCCCGGGCGATGGTGATCAACTGGCTCTCCCCCGCGCTGATCCCGGCGTTCTCGCCGTCGAGTACGGTGTCGTACCCGTCCGGCAGCGTGCGGATGAAGTGGTCCGCGTGGGCGGACCTGGCAGCCAGCTCTATCTGCTCCCGGGTGGCGCCCTCCCGGCCGTACCCGATGTTGTCCGCGATCGATCCTTCGAAGAGCCAGGTGTCCTGGAGCACCGCACCGATGTGACGCCGCAGAGTGGCGCGCTGCAGCTCCCTGAGGTCGACTCCGTTGAGCGTGATCCGCCCTCCGGTGACGTCGTAGAAGCGCAGCAGCAGGTTGACCAGGGTCGTCTTGCCGGCGCCCGTGGGCCCGACCACGGCGATCGTCCTCCCGGGCTCGACCGTCAGCGAGAAGTCCTCGATCAGCGGGCTCTTCGGCTCGTACCTGAAGCCGACCGACTCGAAGCGGATCAGACCCCGACCCACGACTTGCCCTCGTTCGACGGCGTCCGGCGTCTCCTCGACGGCGTCCAGCAGCTCGAAGACCCGGCCGGCCGAGACGACGCCCGACTGCACCACCCCGGCGAGGCTGGTCACCTGGGTCAGTGGTCCGCTGAGCTGCCGCGCGTACTGGATGAACGCCTGGACGTCGCCGATCGACATCGTTCCGGAGATCACCCGCAGGCAGCCGACCACGGCGACCACGACATAGCCCAGGTTGTTCACGAAGGTCATCACCGGCTGGCTGCTTCCGCTGAACAGCTGTGCCTGGTAGGCGGATCTGAACACGGCCTCGTTGTGCTCCCGGAAGACTGCCGCCGACCGCTCGCCCTGGTCGAACGCCTTGACCAGGGTGTGGCTGGCGTACATCTCCTCGACGTGGGCGTTCAGCCGGCCCATCGCGTTCCACTGCTCGGTGAGGCGGGGTTGCGCCCGTCGGCCGAGCAGCGCGGTGGCCGTCATCGCCGCCGGCACCACCATGAGGGCGATCACCGCGAGCAGTGGGGACAGCCGGAGCATCACCACCACCAGGCCCAGGATCAGCAGCACCGAATTGGTCAGCTGGCTGAGGGTCTGCTGCAGGGTCTGGACGATGTTGTCGACGTCGTGCGTGATCCGGCTGAGGACCTCGCCGCGCCGGTGCGTGTCGAAGTAGGCGAGCGGAAGCCGGGCCAACTTCGCCTCGGCGTCCGAACGGAGCCGGTAGGCGGAACGCTGGATGGCCTTGGTCGCCTGTCGGCCCTGCAGTACCCAGCAGAGCCCGGAGAGGCCGTACACACCGAGTGCGAGCGAGAGGACCCCGGCCACGGGGGCGAGGCCGCCGCCGCCCTGCCCCGGGCCGGAGCCCGACGGCCGCGGCGCCGTTGCCATCGCCACGATCAGGTCGGTGGCGCGCCCCAACAGCAGGGGTCCGGCCACGTTCAGCGTGATGCTCGCGAGCCCGAGGACGAGCATCAGCACGAACGGCCTTTGAAGGCCCACCAGTTCCAGCAACCGACGCGCGGTGGCCAGGAATTCGCCCCGCGGCGGGCCCGTGGGCGTACCCGACCCGGTCCGGGCCCTCTTCGACCGTCCGGCGCTCACGTCGTCCGCTCCTCGTCCAGCTGGGATGCGACGATCTCGCGGTACACCGGATTCGAGGCCAGCAACGCGTCGTGAGTCCCGGCACCGACCACCGCCCCGGCATCCAGGACGACGATGCGGTCCGCGTGCCGCACGGTTGCCATCCGCTGTGCCACCACGACGACCGCGGCGCCAGCGGCCTCCACGGCCAGGGCCGCGCGCAGCCGCGCCTCGGTGGTGGAGTCGAGCGCCGAGAACGCGTCGTCGAACAGATAGATCTGCGGACGGTGCACCAGCACCCTGGCGATCGCGAGCCGTTGTCGCTGCCCACCGGAGAAGTTGGTGCCGCCCTGCGCGACCGGTGTGTCGAGGCCCTCGTCCAGCGCCTCGACGAACTCCTTCGCCTGCGCGACCGCGAGTGCGTTCCAGAGCTCCTCGTCCGTGGCGTCGGGCCGTCCGAAGCGCAGATTCGAAGCGATCGAACCGGAGACCAGCGAGGCGTTCTGCGGTACGAGACCGACCGAACGACGCAGCACCGACTGGTCCAGGTCCCGTACGTCCTCGCCCCCCACGCGCACCTGACCGGCCGTCGCGTCGGCGAGTCGCGGCACGAGCCCGAGCAGTGTGCTCTTCCCGCTGCCGGTCGATCCCACGACGGCCGTCGTCTCGCCCGGCGCCGCGGTGAGGTCCACGTCGCGCAGAACGGCCTCCTGGGCGCCCGCGTAGCGGAAGGAGACGCCGCGCAGCTCAAGGTGTCCCGGCCGCGGCTGGGCGTGGAGGGGCTGCCCGGCCGGCCGGACACTGGACTCGGTGGTGAGGACCTCGGCAATGCGTGCGGCGCAGATCTCGGCCCGTGGTACCGCCATGAGCGTGAAGGTGGCGGTGATCACGGCGACCAGGATGAGCGTCAAGTACCCGAGGAAGGCGGTGAGTGCGCCGACCTGGAGGCCGCCGTCCCGGATCCGGTACGCCCCCAGCCAGAGCAGCACCACGCCGAACAGGTTCACCAGCGTCGCCGCCAGTGGAAACATCGAGGACGTCAACAGGCCGGCCCGCACCGAGTGGTGGGTGAGCTCCGTGTTGGCCCGGGTGAACCGCTGCCGCTCGAACTCGTCCCGCGCGAACGCGCGGATCACCCGGATTCCGGTGACCTGCTCCCGCAGAACCCGGTTCACCACGTCCATCCCCCGCTGCATGCCGGCGAAGTGCGGCCGCAGTCGGCGCACGACCAGGGCCACGGGCAGACCGAGCAGCGGGACCACGGCGAACAGGGCCGAGGCCATCGGCACGTCCTGTCCGAGAGCGAGCACGACACCGCCGACGGCCGTGATCGGTGCGGCGACGAGGCCGGTCAGTGCCGCCGACACCAGGTTCTGGACCTGCTGGACGTCGTTGGTGGTACGGGTGATGAGCGACGCCGTACCGAAGTTGCCGACCTCACGGGAGGAGAAGCCCTGCACCCGCTGGAAGACCTCCGCCCTGATGTCGCGGCCGACCGCCATCGCGATCCGCGCGCCCAGCCCGACGGCGCCCAACGCGCAGCCGACCTGGAGGAGGGAGACGACGAGCATGAGGCCTCCCCGCCGCAGGACGAAGGCCGGGTCGGCACCGAGCGCGCCGTCGTCGATGATGTCGGCGCTCAGCCTCGGCAGGTAGAGCAGGGCGACCGTCTGCACGAGCTGCAGGGCCATCAGGGACACGAGTTCGCGTCGGTACGGTCGCAAGCCGTTCCGGACGAGGGCGGCCAACGAGCGGGCTCGGGCCCGTCCGCCGGGCACCGGCGGCGGCGTCTCGGCCGGCGGCGGTGGTGGTCGCCTCGCAGCGCGCGTCGTCATCGGCATCCCCGCACCGTCCCGTCCCCGAGCCGCGTCACACCACGGCCCGTGGGCCCGGCACGGTGCTTCGCGCCTTCGGCGTCCGCGACCTCCTGGGGTTGAACAACCGATCCGCGAAGCCCTGTTCCCAGCGGTCGGGCCGGCCGTCCAGTACGCCGTACGTCTCCAGCAGATCCGGATCGGCCGGCCCGAACTCCGCGGTCAGCGCCGGCGGAACCCCGTCGGGGAACACCTGCCCGGTGTGGTGCAGCGCGTAGCGGACGCTGTCCACACAGCCGTACCGCCGGACCCGGGACACCAGGGTTTCCAGCTGTTCGCCGGACAGCCGGTGCAGCAACTGGACGAGATCGAGGAACTTGAGGATCGTCAGGTCCTTGCCGATCTCGATGTACATCAGCGTCGTCGCCTCGACGTGCAGTTGGACGCAGACGTCGATGAACTGGTCCACGGCATCGAGCTTGCGGCTCGCCTCGCCGAAGAGCACGGCGTCGACCGCGCGGGCCAGGATCTCGGCGGGATCGACCACCGCCCCGGAACCGGGCTGGAACACGTTGAAGCACGGATCCAGCACGAACACCTCGACGTCGTCACGTTGGGCCGGCTTGAGGTAGGGAAGCGTCGAATTGGCCAGGCTGACCTTCCACACCATCTGCGTCCGCCGGTCGAAGGGCACCACCAGCTCGGCGTTGCCCGAGAGATGGCCCTGCCGGTAGCCCAGCCCTTCGACGATCGAGGTGAACTCCGGCAGCGAGTCCCTGCTCAGCAGCACGTCGAGGTCGCCCATCCGGCGCAGTCCCACATCGCCGTAGACGCCCTCGGTGAGCACCGGTCCCTTGCGGATCGCGTAGTCGAGACCGCCGGCGTTCAGGCCCCGGATCACCTTGGCGTACTCGTCGGCGAGCGCGTGGTTGCGTCGCCGGTTCCCCTCGTAGGCGTACGCGTAGATCCAGCGGTAAGGAGCCAGGCTGCGCCCGTCCGCGGAGTGGACCAGGCGGTACGTCAGGAGATTGCGCCCGATGAGCGGCAGGACCCCGTGCCGGCACGCCTGGTCGACCAGCAGCCCCCAGTCGAGGTCCTGGCCGTTGGCCGTCAGGAAGCGGAAGATCCGTTGCTGCTGCGCCGGCTCCAACCGCGGACGGGCGAGCGCCAGCAGCAGCCTCGCCTCCGGTGACAGGTCTTCCAGGCAGCCGTGCGTCAGGGAGTCGTCGATCGGGCTGTCGGTCACTGCTCTCCTCCGTGCGTGTCCGGGTTGGTTCGACCACCCGCGACGGCGCGGTCGGATGCCTCGCTGATCTCGTCCCGGTAGCGCTCGGCTCGGACGATGACCCTGTGCAGGACCTCGACCACGCGTACCGGATGCAGGCCGTAGCCGGTCTCGCCGGTCACCATGAGCGCGTCGGCCCCGTCGATGACCGCATTGGCGATGTCCGACACCTCGGCCCGGGTGGGCAGGGTGCTCCGGCGCATCGAGTGCAGGAGCTGGGTGGCGACCACGGAGAGCCTGCCCCGGCCGGCGCACTCCGCCACGATCCGCTTCTGCGCCATCGGGACGTCCTCGAACGGGATCTCGACGGCCAGATCTCCGCGCGCCACCATCAGACCGTCGAAGGCCGAGACCAGTGACGGCAGCGAAGCCAGGGCGTCAGGGTGCTCGACCTTGCCGATGACCAGCTGGTCGGGCGCGATCGCGTGGACCGCCGCGTAGTCGTCGGCGGAGGCGGCGAAGGAGAGCGCCACCAGGTCGACGCCGAGTGCTCGGGCGAACTCCAGGTCGTCGGCGTCCCGTTCGCAGAGCCCGGCGGGGACGGTGGTCGCCCCCGGGATCGTGACGCCGCGGCCCGACGTCACCGGACCGCCCTGGACGACCGTGCACCGCAGCTCGGACGCGGATGCCGCCGTCACGGCCAGGACGATCGCACCGTCGTCGATCAGCACCTCGGCGCCAGGGCGGAGCCGCTCCGGCTGCCACGGATGCGTGGTCCAGGTGCGATGGGACGCCGCCTCGACCGGCTTGGCACACAGCGTGACGACCTCGCCCGGTTGCCACTGCGCCTGGCCGTCCGGGAGCGCCCCGAGCCGGTTCTTCCTCCCCTGGAGGTCGGCGAGCAGAAGGACCCGCCGGCCGATGTCGGCCGACACCTCGCGGATGTCGCGCACGGCGGCCGCATGCTGCTCGCGGGTGCCGTTGCCCATGCTCAGACGGACGACGTCCACACCCGCCCGCAGGACGTTCTCCAGGCAGGGCCGCGTCCCGCTGACCGGGCCGAGTGTCGCGATGATGGCGGTCCGCCGCCCGGGAAAGCTGCTCAGCACAGTCGGAGGTCCTTTACGCTGCATCGGTGGTACTCCCGGTGGAAGCCCTCCGGATCCGTCATCGCCACCGGCGTCACCCCGTGGAGGACTCCGGCGGTCGGCAGGTTGTTCACGAAGACGATCCGATCGGGCCCCAGCGCCCCGACGGTCGTTCCGCACTCGGCCAACGCCGACTCGCAGTGGTCGGCCCGCAGCACGGGCTTGCGGCCGTCGGTGAGTTCGTCGGACCACTCGAAGACCTCGTCGAAGCGCAGCGAACGCTGACGCAGGTACGGACGCATGTCGATGAGTTGCAGCTCACCACCGGTGAAGCCGGTGACCGGACCGTACAGGTGCGAGAAGAGCAGCGCATCGCAGTCGGTGTGGAAGCGCTTGAAGCTCCAGCTGGTGCCGTAGAGCTCGATCGGGATGGCACCGTCCGAGATGGTACCGACCTTGATCCGGAAGTCGCTCTCCTCGCCTCCGCGGGCGGTTCGGCGCCGGAACACCTCCCACACGGCGCGGAAGAGCGCTTGGTGGTAGGTCCGCGCCTGTTCCAGCGTGAAGTGGCGCGGGACACCGCTCACCAAGGCGGCCCCCGGACCGGCCGGGTCGCCGCTCCTGGACAGCAGGTCCACGAGCGCGGACGCGAGCTCCGCGCCGACCGCCTCCGGATGGACCGGAGCGGGGAGGTCCTCGCCCAGGACGATCTCCCATCCCGCGAACGGCGCCCGGCGCTCCAGCGGCGGCTGGTCGGGCGGTTGGTCGGGCGGTTGGTCCGCCAGCGAACTCAGCGCGGATCTGCGCAGGGCCATCATGTCGGTACCCGAGCCCATCGGTCAGTCCTCCAGATCATCGGTCAGATCATCGGTCGAGTCGGGCACGTCGGCGTCCACGGCATCCACGGTGTCCAGCGATTCCCACAGCGCGGCACGGACCTCGTCCGACGGGCGCGTTCCATCGACCTCGCGCAGGAGCGATCGCTCGGCGAAATAGGCGCGCAGGTCGCCGATGATGCGGTGGTAGTCGGCCAGACGCCGTTCGAAACTGGCTGCGGCGTCGTCTCGGCGACGCATCACGCCGCCGCCGCAACCAGGGCAGGCGGGGTCGTCCGTCGTCGCTCCGCACTCCACACAGAGACGGCGGTTCGCCACCCGGGTGCGTGCCGTGCCGTCCGGCACGGTCACGACGGCGAATCCGGTCACCCGCACGTCCCGGTCGGCAGCGGTGCGCAGCAGGTCGTCGCATTGCGGAAGATCGCGGGGGTAGCCCTCCACTGCCACGACCCGCACGGCGGCCGGCAGGTGGTCGAGGAAGTGGGCGAACTCCAACCGCACGAGCTCGTCGGGGAGCAGTTCCTGACGCAGCAGGGTCTCGCGCATCCGCGTGCCGAGCGGGTGGCCGGCCGCCGCGAGCCGGAGCCCGTAGTCACGCACGCCGAAGCGGGCCAGATCGGGGTGCCGGTCGTCGAGTGCCATCAGCGCCGTCGACTTTCCGGCGCCCGGCGGTCCGGTGACCAGGACGGCGTTCGGTGGAGTTCCGTTGCGCATGTCAATCCCGCCCGGTTCCGGGGGGACGCTGCTCGGAGCGTGCCGAGAACAACGCCCAGGCGCGCTCGACCGTCTCGCGATCGGCCGTGACCCTTCCCTCGGCCAGGTGGATCTCCAGTGCGCGCAGGGTCGCGTAGAGACGCCGGTCGGGTTCGGCCAGAAGGAGCTCGGTCAGGTGGTAGAGCTGGTTGGTGTCGGCGGCCATCCGGAGCGAGTCCGGGAACTCGTCGGCCAGGAGCCTCGCCAGGTCCTGGGGGCCGTTGTCGACCAGGTACACCGTCAGCGGATCGGCGTAGAGGTACTCGATGGCCTGTTCCCAGTCGTCCGTCCGACGGACGTTGGGGCATCGGTGCGGGTCGTTTCCTTCCAGGATGCGAACCCTTCCGTCGTCCTCGATGAGGCACGCCAGCCCCTCCAAGTGGCGGACCTGCGGGCCGTTGTAGGTGCGAGCCGGCACACTCTTGCCCTGCTCGGTCTCGAACCGCCGGCCGAACACCTCGGCCAGGGACTGCTCGGGAAGGCTGACCGGCAACCGGGACAGCTTCCGTTGGTTCATCCGGCCTTCGACGATCAGGTTCTTGAAATAGACGAGGACTGTCCGCCCGTCCGGCAGATGAATCCTCCGCTGGTAGTCGTCCATCTCGGTGAGCTCTCCGCCGAGCGCCGCCGCGAGCTTCTCGGTGGTCGAATCACCGTCGAGAAGAACGGATCTGACGTAGCAGCCGACGTCCCGTAGGCCGTCCTCACCGAGCAGGCGGATGACCCTGGCTGCCGGCTCGACGCCGATCCGCTGGGCGTGGAACCAGTCGAGACTGATGCGGATGGTGAAGTTCGCCCTGGCCAGGTGCGCGGGCCGGGTGCGCCATGCGTCCACCAGGCTGCGCACCCGCCGACCGGTCTCGTCCTCGTCCGCGGCGAAATGCGCGCTGGTGATGAGCTCGATCTCCTCAAGACCGGGTGAGTCGACCTCATGGACGAACCGCTCGCAGAACTCCGGCTCGACCATGGGCTCGCCACCACCGGACAGCACGGCCTTCCACAGTCCCATGCCGTTCATCAGCTTCAGGACCGGAGCCGGATCCCGGGCGACGCTGTACCTGCTTAACCGATTTAGGGACATCGGTGCGGCGTAGTTGCAGTGCCCGCAGCCGACCGGACACTCCGATGACGGCCAGACGTAGCAGGTCGTGCCGGTGGTCGGCCCGTGCTCCGTGTATCGGGTCAGCGAGGCGATGACCTGATCACGGCACTCGGTGAGTACCGAGTCATTCACGGCCGAAGCCGAATTAGCTTCCCGCTTGAACAGGGATTCAGGCATGATGGTGCCCTCCGCTCGCATCTGAATTGACCGGCAGGTCGGCGACGGCCGCCCAGACCGCACCTGCCGTTTTGAACGTTTCGGAAACGAGCCGCTCGTCCGGCACGGAGATGCCCATCCCTTCCTCCAGATCCATCACCAGATTCACCATGGCAAGGGAGTCCAGACCCAGGTCCGCCAGCAATTCGTCTGCCGAGACCGGTCCGTCGGCCATCGGCAGGTGCCGACGGAGAATTTCCTCGAATTCCGCCGGCCAAGTCATCGCGGACCGTCCTCGTCGTCAACGGTCGAGTCGATGACGGATATCAGGTCAGCGGGCAGGACGGTGACATCGCGATCGAGTAGCGCGAGCGCCCCGTTCATGGTGAGCAGGCGGTCGTTGTTGAAATTCAGGCGCGCCGACCGGAGATCGCGGAAGTTCCGCTCAAGAGGGATTCCGGCATCCCGGCTGTAGCCCTCGAACAGCCCGGCGATCTGGAGCAGGCGATCCGCGGCCCTGAACGTCAGTTCCGAGGAGACGACTTTGAGATTGTTGAGATGGATCTGGGTCGCCGTCCCGCTCAGTGACGACCCCTCTCGCCGACGTGCCAGGATCTCGTCCCGGACCGTGCCGAGATAGGAGGCGACGAGTTCGACATCGATCCTGGCCCGTGCGATCCGCTCGGACACCAGGTCGGTCAGACGGCCGGCGCCCCGGGCCCGAACCATGCCCAGCACGCCGGAGAGCGCGCTTCGCGCGGTGCCGAGCCACACTGCGGACCACGCCAGGTGTCCGGCCGGGATCATGCTCTCCACGGCGACGGTCCTGAAGTCGCCCGGACTCCCCACGACCTGCCAGGCAGGCACCGTACCCGCCAGCTTCATCCCCCGGCTCTCGGTACCCCGCATCCCCAAGGTGTTCCAGGCGCCCGAGGGGGCCACGGAAAGCTGGTGCCGGTCGGCGTAGCACAGGGTGACCCGGTGGTCGCCGGCGTCGGGCGACTCGCGCATGGTCACCAGGAATCCCTCGGCATGGGCGCCGCCGGTGACGATCGGCGCCTCACGCTCGAATCCCAGCTGCTCCCCCGCCCCGTTCAGGGCGGCTCGCCCGCTGAGCAGGTGTCCGCCCTTGCCCGGCTCGGTGGTCACCGACGCGAGGTACACCTCTCCCGACGCCAGCCGCGGAAGCAGCTCGTCCCGCAGCCGCGCCGAGCCGAAGCGCACGATGCAGTCGACCTGCTGGCAGTGCATCGCCCAGATCATCGCCGTCGAGGAGCAGCCCGACGCCAGCAGGCCCGCCACGGCCACGAGGTCGCCGAGATCTCCTCCCAGTCCGCCGTACTCCTCGGGTACGAGAAGTCCCATCAGGCCGTTCGCCCGCAAGAGCCCGACAGCCTCCTCCGGGAACCGGGCGGAGTCGTCCGTCCCGGCAGCTTGAGCCCGGATATCCGGAAGTACAGCGCGGGCCTTCCGGCAGGCAGCCGCTGATGTTCTGCTTCCCATCTCATCCACCCCGTTCATTCACATCGCCGGACGCCGGTGCACTGGGTGCACCGGCCGGGGGGGGGGGCCTGCGGCCCGGGGAAGCGCAACAGAGGCGGCTACCCACCCCACCACGCGCGACCGCGGCGCCGGCGGGGGTGGGGGGGGCGGGGCGGGTGGGGGGGGTGGGGGGGGGGGG
>NZ_JBHWIO010000042.1:64014-70202 GCF_042732075.1 Kitasatospora sp. NPDC059812 | reverse complement strand
CCGACGGCCTGAGCCCCGGTGCTCTGAGTGGTCCGAACCCGATCGGTCCGAGCGGTTCGGGCCCTGGCGGCCGGGACGGACCAGGGTGGGGGGCGGGGGCGCGCTCGGAGAACCCCCCCGCCGCGCGCGGGCGCGCGGCCCCCCCGCCTTGCCCCCCGGCCGGGCGCGGTCGCAAACCCCCGGCGCCCTCCCCGGTTCCACCCTCCTATTCGTGACCACGCCGGAGACCCTCATGGACACCACCGTCCGCCCCCAGAAGAAGAGTGCGAAGCCCGCCCCCACCGGGCCCGGCCTGCTGGCCAAGACTCACCTGGTTGGCGCCACCGAATCCGGTATGGAGGGCCTGGCCCTGTGGCTGGCCTCCCGCGGCCTGGACGTCACCGGCAGCATCGACCCCGCACACCAGGACAGCCCCGCCGCTGACCGGCTGCGCGCGGCTGGCGTGGAACTCACGGTCGGCTCGGACGCCGGGCACGTCCGCAACGACCGAACCGCCGTGGTCTGGTCCGGGGTGGTCGTCGCCCCGCACCCCGAACTCGACCGGGCCCAGGCCCTGGGACTGCCGGTGCTCGCCCGCGCGCACGCGCTCGCCGTACTCTGCGAGGACTTCGGCCATCCGCTGATCGCCGTCGGCGGCAGCCACGGCACCACGACCGCGGCAGCCGTTCTGGCCGCGGCCCTGGCCGACGGCCGAACCGGCTGGATCCTCAACGCCCCCGCCGTTGGCAGTACCCCCGGCCAGGACGGCGAACGGCGCCTCGTGGTGGACCTTTGCCCGGACGCCGGCACGCACGAGGCCGCGCCGCCCGGCTCGTGGAGCCACCGCCCCAATGTCCCGAACGTGTACCAGCGGCCATCCCCGTCGGTGGCGCTGATCACCGCCGCCACCATGAACTCACCGCACTTCGAGGACACCATCGAGGCCCTGAACGCTGCCACGAACCTCGCCCGCTCCGCTGACACCGTGGTCCTGCCGCTCTGGGACAACGGGGCAAAGATCGTGCACGAGAGGCTGAGCGACCGCCCCGGCCCCACGGTGGTGACCGTGGGCCTTGTGGAGAGCGCGGACGTGTGGGTCCTCAAGCCCCGGCGGCTCGGGGAAAGCTATCTCCTCACCCTCCGCCACCAGGGCAAGCAGCACCAGTTCATCGTGCCGATCGTGGGCGACCACCACGCCCTGGCTGCCTGCGCCGCCATCGCCACCGCCCTCGTCGCTGGGGAGAGCGCCAAGACGATCGCCGAGCGCCTGGCCGGATTCAAGGGTGTGGAGCGCTCCCTGACCGAAGCCGGCACCCAAGCACGGATCACCGTGCGCGACTCCCGCGCCCGGCACCCCCAGGAGGTCGCCGATGATGTGGCGGCCGCCCGGATGCTCACTGAGGGCAACGTCATCGTCGTCCTGGAGCCGGACGGCATCGCCCGTACCAGCGCTCACGCCGTTGAGTTGGGTAAGGCCCTCGTCTCCGCCGACCGCGCCGTGCTGCTGCCGGTAGCCACCCCGCTGACTGTGCTGAACGCCCCGGACCCGCTCGATGCCATCGTCAATGCCGCCAGGCCTCCCTTGGGAGCCAGCAAGGCTCACCGGGTGCGTTTGAGCCCGTGCGAACCGAGCGCCGAGCAGCAGGTCGCCGACCTCGCCAAGCCCCGCGACTTGGTGCTCGTCATCGGCACCGGACAAGCCGCCCGCTTCGGCCCCCGGTTGCTGGAGCGCCTCGCGCGAACCGGTTCCCCCACCACTGACCATCCGTGAACCACCCGCCGACCACCGGAGTTGCTGCTGTCATGGCCACCACCCTGCCCGCGCACAACCTGCCCGAACGCGACATCCGGCTCCTCGTCCACATTGCCGCCGAGTCCCAGACCCGCACGATCGCGGCCGACCCCGCCCTCACCCTGGCCCCTTCTGATGTCGACGCCGCCGTCCGTGCGCTGTTCACGGCTACCGGCACGCGCACCGTGCTGCAGCTCGTCGCCTGGGGCGCCGCATACGGCATCGTCACCGGCACCACCGAGCCCTGTACCGCGCTCACCACCGCAGTTCAGCTCCCTCGGCGCCTCCAGCGGGTCCTCGCGGGCTGGGTCGGCGGGCGCACCGCCCCGGAGTTGGCGGCCGACTTCGGCGTCTCGACCGGCACGATGCGCGGCTACGGCCGGGACCTGCGCTCCTGGCTGGGGGTCCGCAACCAGGTGCAGGCGAGCATCGCCGCCGTCCTGGCCGGCCTGGTCTTGCTCAGCGACATCGACCCCACGTGGCCCGCCGAGCCACTCGCCCGTGCCATCACACCCCGACCGGATCGACCAGGCATGGGCCTCCGGCCCGCTGGCCGGCGCCGTCTCGGACTACCACGTCCTCGCAACTCCCGCCGAGGCAAGCGATCACCATGGTCTCGTGTTCCGCATCGACACCGATGCCATCGACGTGACCAGGCCCTGGGCCTACCGTTGAGGATTCCAGAAGGAGCGACATGGCCCAAGACCTGAGCCCATGGCATCTGTTCTCCGCCAGCCCGCAGGAGGAGTCGGCGTTCCGGCTGCTGAGTGCCCACCTCGCGGCCCAAGGCCAGCAGGTGGTGTTGCGTGGGAAACCGGACGATGAACAGGAGCGTTATCAGCAGCGGTTCGGAGTCGCGGCCGGGGTGCTCACGGTCGACGCACATCTCGCCATTGATGGAGCGGACTGGTACGTGGACCACACCACGGTGCCGCTGCCCGGGAGCGCCTGGATGCCGTCGGCGATACGGGCCGCCTCCGACGCTCTGAACCGTCTGCTCGCTCGCGCGCTCCTGCTGAGCCCGACGGGCGGATTGCGGATCACGGTCACTCCACAGCAGGGCACGGCAAAGGAGCGCAACCGCTACTTCACGCGGCTGGCGGCCCTGGGCGAACAGGCCGCACGCACCGGGCGTCCGGTCTTCGACACCGAAGCCGCCGACTTCAATCCCTCCTACTCGTTCCCGGTCGCCGAACCCTGGCATCCCGCGGACCCTAGCCAGCCAGTCATCCTGTCGTTCGCCCTGCCGCAGCCGCTGCAGGTACATCATCGGCTTACCCCTCACGGCTGGATTCACGACCTCGGCCCGGCCGGCGACGTCCTTGCCCACCCCATCCACGAGAAGCTGACCGCGAACAAGCAGAAGAACGGCGGCCCGGGCCAACTGCGCCGCGCCGCCAGAATCGGGCTGACGACCGGGCTCTTGATCGACGCCCGGGTGGGCTGGCAGCCGCCTCACCTGTACGCCGATCACATCTCCCCGCGAAAGCCACCTCCCGCCATCGCACCACTCGACCACGAGGTGGCCCGGACACTGATGCGGGAGGCGGCCTCTCGCCACCCCGACGTCCTGAACCGGGCCTGGCTCATTACCGCCGACGACTCCGTGCACGAGGTTTATGTCCGACCGAAAACACCCAGCTCGGACGCCTGACTCGGGCCGCGTCAACACCGACGTCATCAACCCGCTGGCTCGCGTACTTATCGCTAACGACGAGCGAGAACAGACCTAGGAGTCAAGGACAGTGCCTATATCCGAAACCGAACGCATCTGGAATCTCCTGATTTCCGCACATAAGTCCTACTGCGCTGCGACGTCGACCACCTATGACGAAGTGCTGTGGGAAGTCGCGCAGCGAGCCGAGGAGTCGGGCAGCCTCGGCAAGCTCGACATAGGCGCACTCGTCGTCTGGAAACGACTGTCCGCCCGCACCCGCTGGGCCTCCGCCTTGATGGGACTACCGGACGCGCAAGTTCGCGCGGCGACCGGCCAAGCGATGGAAGTCGTTCGGGACACATCCAGGTCCCGCGGGCAGGCCGCCCAGGCCGGCCGCGCCGCGCTGGTCACCCTGCCGGGCTTCTACAAGGGTGACGCACTGGCATCTGCGGTCCTCACTGCCGCAGCACCACATCGCATGGCCGTCTACGACAGCCGAGCTCAGCGAGGACTGGAATCGCTTGGGCTAACGCTCACCGACAACCCAGGACGATACGGCCGCTACATGGACCTTCTCGACAAGCTCCTCACGCACAAGGGTTCCTTCGGACCGAGCTGGACAGTACGAGACATCGACATCGCCCTGTTCTGGATCGGTGGCAAGTGACGCTAGGGGCCAACTGCCAACGAACGAGATGCGGCCCCCGAACTCGATCGAGTGGCTCTACGCTGTGTCGCTTCCTACGTCACGGACATGTCCGCTACGTTCCTGCACAGGTCAGCGTCATCGCGAACACCTCCTCGGCCGGAAAGCGGCAGGAGGTCCTGGTCGACGAGGACGCCCCCGAGGACGCCGACGAGCACGGGATCGTCGACGAGGCGAAGCGGCACCACCGCTGGGACACGCAGGCCGCTGCCGTCATCGAGCGCCTGGTCCGCGAGTGCGGACTCACCGCCACCACCGTGTGCTCCGATGGCAGCCCCGGGCCGGTCGCGATGGCCCGCAACCGCGACCGCCCCTGGTTCACCGCGGTGCTGTGGAACCCCGCCACGGTCACCCCGGTGCCCGGCGGGTTCCGGCCGTACGGGTCGCCCGACTACTGGCACGGCTTCACCACGATCCAACTCGACATCGGCGGACGGGCCCCGCTCTTGACTGCGAGCTACCACGGCGACCCTTTCCGGCCGGCACCCTGGAGTACACCACTTCCGATGAAACCATCATCGTTCTGAACTACAGCGTTCAGTAGGGCGTCGGGAGTTGAACCGCGAGTCGAGCTTGTCGTGTGACCTCGCAGGTCACCGGACCTGCTGATCTGCTGGCGGGCCGCCGCCCCTTCCGGTCGCCATCGCCCGTAGGGCGTCGACGGCGAGGCGGGCGGTGGTGCCGATGGCGGCGTCGGCGGCGGGGAGGGTGATGGTGGTGGCGGCGGCGCGGGTGAAGATGGCGAGGGCGTAGCGGCCGCCGTCGGGGTATTCGACGACGCCGACCTCGTGGCGCAGGGTCGGGAGGGTGCCGGTCTTGCCGTGGACGCGGACGTCGTCGTAGGGGAAGCCGGAGGCGAGGCGGTGCGGCCAGACCTGGAGGCCGAGCAGGCGGCGGAGGGCGGCGCCGTGTTCGCCGGGGCAGGCGTCGCCGTGCCAGAGGGCGGCGAGCAGGGTGGTCATGTCGCGGGCGGTGCTGCGGTTGGTGAAGGTGGGGTCGAGGACTCTGAGGCGGGCGACGACGGCGGGGTCGACGGGGGAGTCGCGGCCGGTGTCCTCGGCGAGGGCGGCGATGAGGTCGCGGAGCTTGTGGACGGCGACGGTGCGGGTCAGGCCGAGGTCGGCCATGGTGCGGTTGACGGTGTCGAGGCCGATCTCGTCCCAGAGGACGTCGGCGGCGGCGTTGTCGCTGACGGCGACGGTCAGGTAGGCGAGGTCGCGCAGGGAGAGCCGGGCGGCGTCGAGCATGGCGGCCAGGCCGGTGCCTCCGGAGGTGCGGCCGGCGGCGGGGACGTCCACCTGCCGGGTCAGGTCGATCCGTCCGGCGGCGGCCTCGCGGAAGAGCGTGACCAGGAGGCAGAGCTTGTGGACGCTGGAGGTGCTGACCGGGGTGTCGGCGTCGAGGGCGATCTCGGTGCCGGTGTCGAGGTCGCGGACGTGCAGCCGGCCGCTGACGCCGGCGTCGGCGAAGGCGGCGGCGATGCGGGCGCGCGCGGTGCGGGCGCCGGCGGGGCGGTCGCCGGATGCGCGGTTGCCGAAGGCGCGGTCGCTGGTCACAGCGGGAACTCCATTGCGGGCCGGGGGAAGAGCGGGGGGTTGGGCGGCTGGGGCAGGAGGCCGCCGTGTTCGGTCAGCGCCTCGTGGGCGGCTTCGGCGAACAGCCGGACGGCGGGCCCGCCGCTCCCGGTCGGCCAGGCCGTGGAGGTGCGCCAGGCCAGCGGGGTGCCGGTCAGCGGACGCCAGACTGTACCCGGTGGCGGCGCGGTGCGTGGCACCAGGGCGACGGCGCTGCCGGTGAGCACGAGTGCGCCCGCGACGTCCGGGCCGGGCGGGTCGACGACGGCCTCGGGCGTGCAGCCGTGCCGGGCCAGGGTGGTGAGCATCTCGTCGTAGAGCGCGGGGGCGGTGGCGCGGGGGAAGAACACCAGGCGCCGGCCGGTCAGTTCGGCCACCGCCAGCTCCGGGCGGGGGGGGGGCGGGGGGGGGGGCGGGGGCGGGGGGGCGGGGGGGGGGGGGCGGGCGGGGGGGGGCGCCCGCCCGGGGGGGCGCGCCGGC
>NZ_JBHWIO010000042.1:0-64004 GCF_042732075.1 Kitasatospora sp. NPDC059812 | reverse complement strand
GGGGCGCTCGCGGGGTGTGGGGCGCGGTGGGCGGCGGCGGTGGGGGCCGCGGCTCCAGGCGTGGGGGGGTCCCCGCCCCCCCCGCGGCTGGTGCAGGACCGGCCCGAACGCCAGCCCGGCGGCCGGACACGGGTGGCGGACGACGGCGACGTCCACCGTGTGCTGGGCGAGTTCGCGCGCCATGACCGCGACCGGCAGTTCCCGCAGTTCGAGCCGGGTGCCGGGGGAGGCGCTCTCGAAGCCGGTGAGCAGCGCGGCCAGGACGGCCGGCCCCAGCTCGGGCGGCACGGCCGCGCGCAGGGTGCCCGCCCGGCCGGTGCGCAGGTCGGCGGCGGTGGCGAGGAGGCGGGCGGTGCTCTCCAGCACCTCCGTCGCCTCCGCGAGCAGCAGCAGGCCCGCCGGGGTGAGCTCGACTCCGCGCGGGCCGCGGTCGAACAGGGTCACGCCGAGCTCGCGCTCCAGACGCTTGATCCGCTGGGAGAGCGAGGGCTGGGCGATCCGCAGGCGCTCGGCGGCGCGGCCGAAGTGCCGGTCCTCGGCGACAGCGCGGAAGTGGCGTAGGTGCCCCAACAGGTCCATGGCCAGCAATCATAGGCATTCTTATATCGATCTCTTCACCATAGTCGTCTTGGACTGATGGCCCGACGGCCTGTTTAGCTGAGGGTGACGACACGAACCACCTGGGAGACCACCGATGACGACTGCCCTCCGCCGCCCCCGTACCGTGCTGCCCGCCGTGGCCCTGCTCGCGGCCACCCTGCTGAGCGGGTGCGGCTCTGCGGGACTCAGTAGCCATGCGGGTGCCGGCACGCCCGCCGCGGTATCCAGCGCGATGCCTGCGGCAGATACGACGAGCGCTTCCTTCAAGGGGCTTGAGCAGCAGTTCGGCGCCCGCCTCGGCGTGTACGCGGTGGACACCGGCAGCGGCCGGGAGATCGCCTACCGGGCCGACGAGCGGTTCGCGTTCGCGTCCACGATCAAGTCGCTCGCCGCCGGCGCCCTCCTGCGCAAGGCCTCCGACGCGGAGCTGGACAAGGTGGTCGCGTACCGCCAGGAGGACGTGCTGTCGTGGGCGCCGATCACCTCGCAGCACGTTGCCACCGGCATGAAGGTGCGTGATCTGGCCGCCGCCGCGATCCAGTACAGCGACAACACCGCCGCCAACCTCGTCATGGCCGAGCTCGGCGGCCCGGCGGCCGTCCAGCAGTCGCTGCGCGACCTCGGGGACCAGACCACCAGCGTCGACCGCAACGAGCCCACCCTCAACGAGGCGACCCCGGGCGACACCCGCGACACCAGCACCCCCAGCGCCTTCGCCGCAGACCTGCGCCGCTACGCCCTCGGCGACGTCCTCGCGGAGGACCGGCGCCGACTGCTGACCGACTGGCTCGTCGGCAACACCACCGGCGCCCCTTACATCCGCGCGGGCGTGCCCACCGACTGGAAGGTCGGCGACAAGACCGGCAACGGCGGCTACGGCACTCGCAACGACGCGGCCGTCGCATGGCCCTCCGGCGGCCGGAGCCCGGTCGTGATCGTCGTCCTGTCCGACCGCGGCAAGGCCGACGCCACCTCCGACGACGCGCTGATCGCCCAGGCCACGAAGACTGTCGTCGGCGCCCTCGGCTGAACACCCCCGAGCAGCAACACCCCTGACCACCAAGAGCCCTGACCACCAACACCCCCGACCACCAAGAGCCCTGACCGCCAAGAGCGCCGACCACCAGGAGCCCCGACCGCCGTGATCCACCCCACCCGCCGGACCGCCACGGACGCCGACTTCACCAGACGCCGCTTCGCCCAGCTCGCCGCCCTGGGCATCGCCGCCGGAGCCGCGCCGATCGCCGCCTCGGCCCCGGCCTCCGCCTCGGCCCCGGCGTCCACCGACGCGAGTACGCCGTCCGCCTCCCGCCCGCACTACGACCGCGCCCGCCGCCTCGCCGGCGACGACCCCGTGCTGCGCGCCCTGGTGACGGCGCTGACCCCCGGCTCCGACCTTCCCCAACTGCCCGCGCCGGCGCCCGTCAAGCTGTTCGACAACCTCGTGCTCCTGAGCGCGGGCTGGGTCTCCGCGATGGCGGTGCTGACGGACGACGGCATCGTGCTGATCGACGCACTCACCTCCCCGGCCGACGCCGACGGCATCATCGTCCCCGGGCTGCGCGCGGTCGGAGCCGATCCGGCGGCGATCAAGCACGTCGTCCTCACCCACGGCCATTCGGACCACTTCGGTGGCGCGCAAACCCTCGCCGACCGCTACGGCGCCCGCGTGCACATGTCCCCGGCCGACTGGGACCTCCTCGCCCGCACCCGCCCGGCCGACGCCCCCGCCCGGGACCTCGACATCGCGGACGGCGAGCAGCTGACGCTCGACGGCACGACGATCGAGCTGCACCACACTCCGGGCCACACCCCCGGCACCGTCTCGCCGGTCATCCCCGTCCGGGCCGGCCGCCGGCACCACAGCGCGATGCTGTGGGGCGGCCTCAACCCGCCCTCGACGGTGGAGGAGCTGCGCACCTTCCTCGCGTCCGTCCAGGCCTTCCGGGGTGTCATGCGCCGGGCGAACGTGGAGGTCGAGCTCTCCAACCACCCGAACGACCACGGCCTCGAACGCGCCGAACAACTGCGCCACCAGCCGCCCGGCGCCGCGAACCCCTTCCTCCTCGGCGGCCCCCGGACGCAGCGGTACATGGCGGTCATGGACGCGATGCTGCGCGGCCGGATCGCCGACGCCGAGGCTCCGACGGCCCGGGCCGTCGCGGCACCGCTCACCTGCTGCTGAGCGTCCGGATCATTCCCGACCGGGGGCGGACGTGCCGGGGGCGGACGTGCCGGGGGAGTGCGGCGCCTTCGAGTCCTGTTCCCCGAGGTGGGTGTCCAAGGCGGTGTTCAGGTCGGCCATGAACGCTTCGAACTGCTCCAGGAGCCGGGGCGGGTAGTTCGACATCGCGGCGTCGAGGCGGTGGGCGACCGGGTCGAAGAACTCCTCCGCCCGTTCCCGGATGTGCCCTCCGCCGCGCAGGGTGACGATGCGCCGGTCGGTGTGTTCACGGGCGCGGGTGATGTGTCCCGCGGCTTCGAGGCGGTTCAGGAGCGCGGTGGTCGCTCCTGTGGACAGGGAGATCCGCTCGCTGAGCCGTGCCGGTGACAGGGGGGTTCCGCGCTCCTCGGCGGCGGTGATCTGGAGCAGCGCGATGGCGTCGGTGGAGTGCAGGCCGAGCCAGGCGGCGAAGCGGCGGCCGAGCTCCGTGTAGTGGGTGCCGTAGATCCTCAGTGCCTCCGTCAGCCGCTCGCGCTGTTCCGCGACCTTGTCGCGCTTGGCCTCTTCCACGGGACCCTCCACCCTTGTCGTCCGCCGCGCGGTCACATCGGCATTCCAGGTTGACAACCTATCTCCATCATTTTACCTTCACTGTGAAATTACTTCACCATGGAGGTATCTGCTCGTGTCCGCCCCTGCCCCCACCCTCGGCACCACCACCGAGCCCTACCGATGGCGGTGGCTGATCCTGGCGGTCATGATCACGGCCGAGATCATGGACCTCCTGGACGCTTCGATCGTCAACGTCGCCGGCCCGGACCTGGAGGAATCCCTCGGCTCCGGCCCCGTCGGACTGCAATGGGTCATCGGCGGCTACGCCCTCACCCTGGGCGCCGGCCTGGTCCTCGGCGGCCGCCTCGGCGACCGGTACGGCCGGCGCCGAATGTTCCTGATCGGTCTGGCCGCCTTCACCGTGAGCTCGCTGCTGTGCGCGCTCGCGCCGAACATCGAGTCGTTGATCGCCTTCCGGCTGCTGCAGGGCACCGCCGGGGCGCTGCTGCTGCCCCAGGGCCTGGGCCTGCTGCGGGAGAACTTCTCCGGCCCCGAGCTCACCAAGGTCTTCGCGATCTTCGGGCCCGTCCTCGGTCTGGGCGGCATCATCGGCCCGGTCCTGGGCGGCTTCCTCATCGAGGGCGACTTCTTCCGCCTCGGCTGGCGATCGGTGTTCCTGATCAACCTGCCCATCGGACTCGCGGCCCTGATCGTCGCCGCGAAGTTCGTCCCCGACAGGGCGGGCAGCCGCACGGTTCGGGTCGACATCACCGGCGCGGCCCTGATCGTGGCCTCGTGCGCCCTGCTCGTGCTGCCGCTGAACCAGGGACAGGAGGACGGCTGGCCGCTGTGGACCTGGCTGAGCATGGCCGCCTCCGTGATCGGCTTCGCCCTGTTCGCCCTTCAGCAGCGCCGAACGGCCGCCGCGGGCCGCGAACCGCTGGTGACCCCCGCCCTGCTCCGCAAGCCCGCCTTCACCGTCGGGCTCGGCGGCATCGCCCTGTTCTTCGGCGGGATGATCGGCACCCAGCTCGTCCTGACCCTCTACCTCCAGATCGGCAGGCACTTCACCGCAGGTGAGGCGGGACTGGGCAACCTGCCCCTCGCGGTGGGCACCGCGATCGGCGGCGCCGTCAGCGGCGCCTTCCTCGTGAACAGGATCGGCCGTGGCGTGCTCCAGATCGGACCGCTGGTCCAGCTCGCCGGTGCGGCCGCGCTGTGGTTCGAACTCGACGGCCTCGACACCTCCACCTTCTCCATCTGGGACGTCGTTCCCGGCACCGTCGTGGCGGGCATCGGCGCCGGCATGGTGATCGCCGCTCTGTTCAGCTTCATCCTCGCCGCCGTCGACGACCACGAGATCGGCTCCGCATCCGGAGTCCTGACCGCGGTCCAGGCGGTCGGCGGCTCCATCGGCGTCGCCGTCTTCGGCTCGGTCTTCTTCGACCAGGTCAAAGCCGGCGACTTCACCACCGGCTTCCACCACGCGCTGATCGTCCAGGCATGCCTGCTGGTGGCGTTCCTCGCCATCACCTTCCTCCTGCCCAGGGAGGCCCGCCCCGACGAGGAGCAGCACGGCGCAACCCCCGAGGCCGCCACCGACCCCGGCACCAGGCACCTCACCGTCTGACGACGGGGCGGGAGACCGCGCCGCACCGGCGACCTGAGCGGCCAGGTCGGTGCCGAGACCCACGTGCACAACGACTACGCCACTGGCGGCCTGGAGCCGGCCCGGGTGGCCGGGGCCGGCTACCTGGTGCCTGCCGCAGCGCACGTGTCCTTCGCCCGCACCCCGGTGGCCGACGCTTCCGCAGGAGGCCGTCATTCCCGCGCGCCGAGGTGGTAGACGGTGACACCGCCGGCGCTCGCGACGGGACGGTAGCCGGCGGCGGGGAGGGCGCGAAGGGCTTCGGCCTCCTGGTCGGCGGGGAAGAGGCCGTCCCGCGGGTGGTCGGGGGCCGCGACCCAGTCGGGCTTCGCGCCGGGGCCTCCGGGATAGTACGGGAAGAGGAAAACCCGGGTGCGGTCGGTGAGTTGGGGTGCGATGCCGTTGGCGGCAGCCACCTGCGCACCGTCCGGGATCACCCGCAGCACCCCGCGCACGGCGTCGGCCGTCGCGTCGCGCTGCCAGGTGGCGGGCCGGGCCAGCTCGGCGAGAGGGCGGAAGGGCAGGGCGGCGGCCGTCACCGCGAGCCCGACGGCCACGAGGCCGCAGGCCGTCCACCGCCGCAGGCCGTGCCGCGCGCGGAGCCGGGCCAGGGCGTCGGCGAAGGCGACGAAGATGATCGGCATCAGGACGGCGCCGTAGTGGAAGCCCGTCCCCCAGTAGGCGGGGTTGGTGGACCAGAACCGCCAGGCCAGGGTGGGGAGCGCGAGCAGGATCAGTGGCGAACGCAGGGCCAGGAACGCGGTGGGGGCCAGCAGCACGGCGACGGTCCCCCACTTCTGGGCGGGCAGGAGCAGCCTGGTCACGGGGTCGCCGGACGGACCGTCCACGTTGGACAGGTAGGTGTAGACGCCGTCGGGATTGAGGGCCGGGATGACGACCAGCACCACCAGCGCCACGGTGGCGGCGGCGAGCGCGACGACGGCCACGCCGAGTCGGCGGCGGCCGTGCCAGAACAGGTAGCAGCCGACGGCCACGACCGTCGCCGCCTGGTCCTCCTTCACGAGCAGCAACGGCAGCACGCACCACGCGGCCGCGCGCCACCTCCGCAGCGTCAGCCGCTCCAGGGCGAAGGCCAACAGCGGTACGGCGAAGGCGATTTCGTGGAAGTCGAAGGACACCGCCTGCTGCAGGCCGACCGACAGCCCGTACCCGACGCCGATGCCCGCGCCCGCCCACGGACCGGCCGCCCGCGCCGCCACCCTGGTCACCGGGACGGCGGACACGGCGAGCAGCGCCGCCTGGGCGACCAGCAGGGTCAGCGGGGAGGGGAACGCCCGGTAGAGCGGTGCGAGGGTGGCCAGGATCGGGTGGAAGTGGTCCCCGAGCAGGTGGAACCCCGGCCCCTTCAGCTCGGAGACCGGCGCGCGGCCCTCGGCGTAGCCGCGGACGGCCTGCTCGAAGATCCCCAGGTCGAAGCCGGACGTCCGCAGGTGTAGGTGGCGGGAGACGGACAGCGCGCCGTAGGCGGCGAACAGCACGGCGGCGAGCGCCCAGGGCAGCAGGGCGGTCCGGCCCGGCCGGGCCTGGGGCTGGGACTGGAACTGGGACTGGGCCTGGAGCTGGGGTTCGACCGTGGCGCGGGGTGCGCGGGTCAGGGTCAGAGTCACGGGGGCTCACCTCGCGGTAGGGCGGACGTGGGGCGACCCCCGAAGCGTCCGACCCGCCCTCTGAAGATCCGCTGAAAGAGCCTGAAAGCACCTTCAGGAACCGCGACACCCCCCGTGACATGCTGAGACGCATGCGCGTACTGGTGGTGGAGGACGAGACCCGGATGGCCGACGCCCTCCGGGACGGGCTCGAAGCGGAGGGCTACACCGTGGACGTCGTCCACGACGGCCGCTCCGGCCTCTGGTACGCGCGCACCGGCGACTACCGGGCGATCCTGCTGGACGTCATGCTCCCCGGCCTCAACGGCTACCGGGTCTGCGCCCAACTGCGCCAGGAAGGCGTCACCACCCCGATCCTGATGCTCACCGCCAAGGACGGCGAGTACGACGAGATCGAGGCCCTGGACACCGGCGCCGACGACTACCTCGCCAAGCCCTTCTCCTACCCGGTCCTGGTCGCCCGGCTGCGGGCCCTGGTCCGCCGCGGCGGCGCCGAACGCCCGCCCGCGCTGACCGTCGGCGACCTGGTCCTCGACCCCGCCGACCGCTCCTGCCGCCGCGCCGGCACCCCGATCGCCCTCACACCCCGCGAGTACGCCGTCCTGGAGTGCCTGGCGGAACGCCCCGGCGAGGTCGTCGCCAAAACCACCATCCTCGACCAGGTCTGGGAGAGCGGCTACGAGGGCGACCCGAACATCGTCGAGGTGTACGTCAGCGCGCTGCGCCGCAAGATCGACGTCCCGTTCGGCCGGAACTCCATCCTCACCGTGCGCGGTACCGGCTACCGGCTGGACTCCCGTGGCTAGGCCGCCGCGGCCGCCCCGGCTGCTGCGCTCACTGCACTCACTGCGCTCGCTGCGGGCCCGTTCCGCCGCAGCGGCCGGCCTGGCCGCTGCCGCCGCCTTCACCACGGGCGCGTTCTGGCTCAGCCACAGCCTCTACGACTCCCAGTTGAACGACGCGAAGGTCGCCGCACAGGCCCGCCTCGACGTGGCGGTCGCGGACATGCGCACCGGCCACGTCCCGGCGAGCGGCCTGCTGCTCGGCGACCGCGTCTACGCCCTCGTCCTGGACTCCGGCCGGCTCCTGGAGGTCAGCCCCGACCTCGAACCCTTCCGTGCCCAGGTCGCCGCCCAGCTCACGCCGCTGCCCGAAGGCGGGCAGGTCTCCCGCACCCTCACACTCGACGCCCCCGTCCCCGTCCCCGCCACCGGCACCGGCACCGCGAACCGTCTGGCCCACCGCACCCTCCCCCTGTACGGGCAGAGCGCCGGCGGCATCGACGGCCGCGCCCTGCTGTCCGGCTTCGGCGAACCCGACCGGGGCGAGCGCACCGTCACCGCCTACCTGCTCGTACCGCCCTGGGACGCCGAACGCGTCCAGGAGTCCGTCCAACGGCTGCTGCTGGTCGCCGGGCCCTTCGCCGTCCTGCTGGTGGCCGCCATCGCCTGGGCGGTCACCGCCCGGGCGATGCGCCGGGTCGAGGCGATCCGCGCCCAGATGGCCTCCATCACCGCCCAGCACCTCGACCGGCGAGTCCCCGTCCCGCCCACCGCCGACGAGATCGCCCACCTCGCCACCACCACCAACCAGACCCTCCAGAAGCTCGACCACGCCGTCACCGCCCAGCGCCGCTTCGTCGCCGACGCCTCCCACGAACTGCGCAGTCCCCTCGCCGGACTGCGCACCTCCCTGGAGGTCGCCCTCACCCACCCCGACCGCACCGACTGGCCCACCGTCGTCCGCGCCGCCCGCGCCGACACCGTCCGCCTCCAGCACCTCGCCGACGACCTGCTCCTGCTCGCCCGCCCACCCGTCGCCGCACCGGCCCACCACACCCGGGTCGAACTCACCGACCTCGCCCGCGACGTCGCCGCCGAACTCCCGCACGGCACCAGCCGGATCACCGTCCACGCCGACCGCCCGCTGGAAGTCCCCGGCAACGCCGCCCAACTCCACCGCCTGCTCCGCAACCTGCTGGAGAACGCGCTGCGCCACGCCGCCGACCACGTCACCGTCACCCTCACCGAGGACCCCGGCCCCGACGGCCACTGGGCCGTCCTCGAAGTCCTGGACGACGGCCCTGGCATCCCCGCCCCCGACCGCGAGCGCGTCTTCGCCCCCTTCACCCGCCTCGACGAGGCCCGCACCCGCGACACCGGCGGCGCCGGACTCGGCCTCGCCATCGCCCGCGACCTGGCAACCCGCCACCACGGCACCCTCGCCCTCGCCGATTCCCCCGCAGGCGCCCGCTTCCTCCTCCGTCTCCCCCTGCCACCCCACCCCGCCCGCACTCCGTGAGCCCCGCCCGGCCCAGCGCTTGACCAGGTCGTCAACCGACTGCTGCGGCTGAGTGACAAAAGGAGGGCTCCCCAGGGAGGCTCACGATGTGACGAGTCGACTCCTCTTAACTTCTCCTGAGATTCGGACGCGTCGCCCAGCGGGCGGTCCAGCGTGTTCGCCACCCATGGAGGTCGTTGGATGAATCGCCGTCCCCGGGCCGCAGCGTCGCTGGCGGGCGCGGCCATCGCCCTCGCGTCCCCGTCGGCAGACGTCGCCGCGCAGGCGTCCGCACGGCATGCGTTCGGCTCCCTGTGGATTCAGGACGGGGACGGCGTGGGGGAGGGAGGACACCACGACCACAATCCCCCGCGTGACTGCCACAGTGCCCGCCGTGTCATCCTCATCGACCAGAGCTTCCGAATCATCCTGAAGAACGGCCGGCACGGGCCGGAGGCTCTCGTTCTCCAGGGGTCCACGTCATCCCCGCCCTCGTCGCCGGCAGCACCATGGGACAACTTCGCTCCTTCAACGTATTTGGACGTGAACTATCCCACCCAGACCAGCAACCAGTACGAGTGGAAGATCCGTGACTTCTTCAGGGAGCACCCGCTCTTCGTGGTGAAGGCGTTCGACCGCCACGAACGGGTCTTCTCCTTCCCGGCCACCCACTGCATCGACAAGCACGACGGCGGTGAGCGCGGTGAGGGCGACCGTGGTGACGGCGCTCTTCTGTACGGGGGCGGAGCTGCCGACGGGAGCGACCCGTCCGGCTCCCCGTCACCCCAGGCGACGGACCGTCCTCAGGACGGCCAGTCTGCGTCGGAAACCCCCAGCTCCGGGGCCACCATCCCCCCTCCTCCGCGCTCCGCCGCGGCCGAGGGCAGGCACAGCCGTCTGCTGAGCGCGGAGCACGTCGGGATCGCGGTCGGCGGTTTGCTGGTGGTTCTGGGAGTGCTGGCCACGGCATGGATCCGACGTCGTTCCGACACGTGACAGCCGGCCGGAAGCCTAGCGCCGCCGGTCGGTCGTGGCGGGCGGAGTGAAACCCAGTGCGGCCAGGATCGGCAGGTTCGAGGTCAGCTGGTGCGCCGGCAGCTCCGCGTAGATCTCGTGCGCGGCGTCCCAGGCCTGACGGGAGCGCTGTTCGCGCCCCAGTGCCCGGTGGGCGGCGGCCAGTCCCGCCAAGGCGTGGGCCCGCTGGGCGGGATAGCCTGTCAGGCGGCTGCTCACGGCGAGGGACCGTTCGTAATGGCCGACCGCCTCCTCCGGCCGCCCGAGGGCGTGCTGCGCCGCGGCCAGGGTGTTGAGCAGAGAGCAGTCCATCGGCCCGTTGCGCTGGGCCCTGGGCCGGGCGAGCACGCGGCTCGCGTGGTCCGATGCTTCCTGGTAGCGGCCCAGGAGCAGGTAGGTCGGGGCCAGGCTGGTACGGCAGAGGTCGGCCGTCCAGTCGTCGGTCTCCGGGCCGTCGGCCGTCAGCAGGTCGAGGGCCTGCTCGTAGTACTCCCCGGCGTCGGCGTAGTGGCCCGTGAAGTAGTGGTAAGCGCCGAGGTTGGCCAGGGCCCGGCCTTCGGCGCACCGGTCGCCGGCGTTGTGGGCGAGGCCCCTGGCCCGCTGGAATGTCCGCCGGGACAGGGTGAGTTCGCCCAGGGCGCCCCAGACATGGCCCAGGTCGTTGAGGCCGTGTGCCTGGGCGCTCAGGTCGCCCAGGCGGCGGGCGGCGGCTACGGCCGTCCGGCCCAGGGCCACCCCTTCGGTCTGCGGCGAAGCGCGGTGGAGGTAGCTCCACAGCAGCGCGGGCAGTTTCCAGGCCGTTTCGTCGTCCCCGCGTTCGTGAGCGTGGCGGACGGTGGCGAGCAGGTTCGCCCGCTGGTCGTCGCACCACCGGGTGGCCTGTTCGGGGCCGGTGAGGTCGGCCACCCGCAGGCCCTCGGGCGGCGGGCCGAGGGGGACCCGCCGCCGCCCGGGGGTCAGCACCCGGGCAGCGGCGTGCGCGTGGTGCAGGCACCACGCGTGCCAGCGCCCGTGTAGTTCCCGCTGTTCCTCCGGGCTCTCCTCGCGGGCGCCCAGCTCGGCCGCGAAGAGCTTCAGCAGGTCGTGGAAGCGGTAGCGGCCCCGTGAGGGCTCGGCGAGCAGGTGGGCGGTGGTCAGGCGGCCGAGGAGCCGGTCGCACTCGTCGACGGCGTACGCGGACAGGGTCGCGGCGACGGGGGCGCTGATGTCCACCCCCGGGAACAGGCCGAGCCGGCGGAACAGGCGTCGGGCGGCGGGGTCGAGCGCCTGGTAGGAGAGGCCGAAGGCCGATCGCAGGGAGGAGCGGTCGTCACCGTCGGCCTCCAGGGCGCCCAGGCGGTCGGTGGAGGAGGCCAACTCGTCGGCGAAGGCGACGAGATCACGCTGCGGCCGATCGCGTAGCTGGGCCGCGGCGATGCCGAGCGCCAGCGGGAGGTGCCCGCAGGCGTCGAGCAGCCGGGCGCCGGCCTGCCGCTGCGCCTCGGCGGTGTCGGCGGTGCCGGCGGTGTCGGCGCCCAGGATGCGGGCGAGCAGCGCCTGCCCCTCGGTGGGGGTGAAGCCGTCGAGCGCGACCCGGTGGGCGCCCTCGCGGGCGACGAGTCCGGTGAGACGGTCCCGGCTGGTGATCACGACGGCGCAGCCGCTGCCGCCCGGTAGCAGTGGCCTGACGTGTTCCGGGCCGGCGGCGTCGTCGAGGACGACGAGCATCCGCCGCCCGGCCAGCAGCGACCGGTAGAGCGCGGACGCCTCGTCCAGCTGGGCCGGTATGGACTCGGCCGTCACGCCCAGCGCGCGCAGGAACGCCGCCAGCACCCCGTGCGGGGAGCGGGGGCCGGCGGCGGACCAGCCCCGCAGGTCCGCGAAGAGCCGTCCGTCGGGGAACCGCTCCCGCGTGAGGTGGGCCCAGTGCAGCGCCAGCACGGACTTCCCGACTCCGGCGGCACCCGTGATCACGGCGCACGGTGCCGCCGTTGGGCGGGCGCCGGGCTCCCCGGTGGCCAGCACCCGGTCCAGTATGAGTAGTTCGGGGGCGCGGCCGACGAACACGGAGAGGTCGGAAGGGAGTTGCTCGGGTCGCGGGTCCGCCGGCGCCGCCGCAGGGGCGGCGCCGGTGGTCGGGGCGGTCCGGTCCGGACGGGCGGTCGGTGTCGGACGGGCGGTGGGCGCCGGTGAGGGTGTCGGTGCCGGACAGGGGAGGAGGAGGGCCCGTTGGAGGGCCTGGGCCTCAGGTGTCGGGTCCAGCCCGAGGTCCTCGGAGAGTCGGGAGGCATGGCGCCGGTAGGCCTCCAGCCCGTCGCCGTGTCGGCCCGAGCGGTGCAGGGCAGTCAGCAGCTGCCGCACCAGGCGGTCACGGAGCGGGAAATCGGCGACCAGGCCGGTCAGTTCCGCGGCGACCTCGCGGTGCCGCCCCGCCTCCAGCTCCAGTTCGTAGAGCCGCTCCAGCACGGCCATCCGCTGCTCCTCCAGGCCGGTCGCGAGGGCGGCGAAGACCAGGCCGGGCAACCCGTCCAGTGCGGGGCCGCGCCACAGCTCCAGGGCTTCGCGCAACCGGGGGACGGCCTGCGCCGCGTCCAGGTCCGCTGCCGCCGCGACCCGGGAGGCGAACAGGCGGTGGTCCACCCGGGCGTCGTCCGCCACCAGCCGGTAGCCCGCGCCGTCGGTCACGATGGGGGAGGCCGCCCCCGTGCCGAGCATGCGGCGCAGCAGGCCGACCATGTTGCGGATCTGGCGGTCCGCCGTGGCCGGAGGGTCCTGGTCCCAGACCGTGTCGACCAGTCGGGCGACCGGGACGGTCCGGTTCGAGTGCGCCACGAGCATCGCCAGCAGACTCCGCTGACGGCGTCCACCCAACCGTACGGGAGCGGCCCCGGCCCACACCTCCAGGGACCCCAGGATCCTGAACTCCATGTCCCCCCCACCGGCGATACCGAGGCACCTCCCTTGGGAGACACCGGTGTTGACGAAGCGTCACTCTGCGCCCGGGTGTGTCACCTGAGCTGTCACGTGCCGGTACGCGGCAGCGCGCGTCACGACAAAGCAGTGATCAGATCATGCCAGAATCGTGCAGCCGATTGAGAGGGTTGCCGTGCACCGGCCGAAAGGCGCCGGTCTTCGACCCAGGAGTTGATCAACCATGGCACGCTCCCTCAAGCGCATCGGAGCCGTCCTCGCGGCGACGGCGATCGCACTGTCCCTGTCCGGCGCGGCCACGGCCGTCGCTCAACCCACGACGGCCGCAGACTCGACCCGACACTGCGTGGTGAACGCGCAGGGCGGCCAGGCGCAGTGCTTCGGCACCTACCGGGAGGCCATCAGCCATGCCACCGGCGGGCGGGTCGCCGACGCTCCGTCGACCGCCGCCGAGGCCGCCCGCGACAGCGCGTTCGCGAAGGAGCTGAACAGCCCGGCCGGCCTCTCCGACCTGGTGGTCCTGGGGACGATCTACCAGGACTTCTTCTTCGGGGGCCAATCGGTGACCTTCACCGGCCCGCACGCGTGCTACAACGGGAACGCCGCCGACTACTCCTTCGACATCCCCGCCCCGCTCCAGGACCACGTCTACTCGGTGCGCCCGTACGCCAACTGCTGGTTCAACCTGTTCACCGGATTCCAGGCCACCGGCTACGAGAGCCCCAGCTACAAGGGTGAGACCGTCTCGGTGGACGAGGCCTGGCGGACCCACTCCAAGTCGTTGACGCTCGGCTGAGCCACGGTCCCGACGCCCCCACTCCGCCCACTCGGCGGGCCCCTCCCCGGCAATCCCGGCAGCTGCGGGGGCACGGCCGGGGCAGGGGCGCATGACCTGCCAGCGGTACCTGTCCCGCTTCGCCACCAGCGATGACGGGACAGGGCTGTTGGTGCAGACGTCGGTCACGAGGGGCTGGTGGATCGAGGGGTCTTGGTAAGGACGTGTTCGTGAGTCGAGTCCGGCGAGGGAGAGCGCCGGAACCTCCGGGCTGGCCGGAACGGGCCTGGGCCGATTCAGGCCAGCCGAAGGCCCTTTCGAGGCTCCTGACCTGTGGTGAGACTGGTGACCGCCGCCAGGGAGCACCTGCCCGGGGCAGCACACCGGACCAGGTGTCACCGATCGCTGCTCCTGGAGGGCAGCCGTCACGGCCCGGTGTGTGCCGAGCACCACGCACGGCCGATCCCACCCCTTTCTCCCCGCTGGAGCACCGTCATGCCTTCGAAGACGTCCAAGCTGCTGCGCATCACGCTCGCCGCCGCCATCGCCGCCTCCGGTGCCGTGGTCGTCACGGCCGTCACCGCCGGGAGTTCGTACGCGGCGACGACCTCCTCGGTCGGCGGCCAGATCACCCGCTCGGAGATCCTCGCCCGCGCCCAGTTCTGGTACGGCAAGAACATCGGCTACGACCAGGGCGGCTCGTACCCGGACTCCTCCGGCCGCGGCTACCGCACGGACTGCTCGGGCTACGTCTCGATGGCCTGGCACCTCGGCACCAGCGCCAACACGCAGGGCCTCGCGGACAGCTTCACCTACCAGATCAGCCGCAGCGACCTGATGCCGGGCGACATCCTGAACTCGTACTACGACCACGTCATCCTCTTCGAGAAGTGGGACGACGCCGCCCACACCACCTTCTCGTACTACTCCTTCGGCAGCACACCGGTGAAGCACCGGACCGGTATCTCGATCAACGCCGCGTCCCTCGACTCGCACCCGAACGGCGACTACAAGGCGCTGCGCTACAAGAACGTCGTCAACGACCCGGCGCCGGGTTCGGCGTGGGTGCCGGCGTTGGGTGACGGTGGTTCGGTGAGTGGTGCTGATGGTACGGCTTACACGTTCACCCGTAGCGTTGACGGTCATCTTCAGGGGACTGCCAGGTATCCGACCGACAAGTGGGCGAGCGTTGACCTCACGAATGTCGTGGGCACTCCGATTTCGGCGGGTGGTGCGCCCAGTGCCTTCGCGATGAAGAACGGTGTCACCGGCGTGGCCAGTGCCAACGCCGCCAACGGGCACCTGCAGATCACGTATCGCGACGCCGCCGACAAGTGGGCGACCAGCGACCTCACCAACCAGGTCGGTACGCCGGTCACCGGAGGTGCGGTCCGTGCAACGACGGACCCCGATGGCACGCTTGCCATCTACTCGCGTGGTTCGACGGATGGCGGGCATCTGAGTCTCACTGCTCTTCAGCCGAACGGGAGTTGGGCGACCGTTGACCTGACGAACGTCGTCGGCACCCCGGTTTCGGCGGGTGGGGTGCCTGCGACCTTCACCCAGAAGAACGGGATCGTCGGCGTGGCCAGCGCGAATGCCGCCAACGGCCACTTGCAGATCACCTACAAGGACACCGCCGGCCAGTGGGCGACCACGGACCTCGCCGACCAGGCCGGCACACCCGCCACCGACGGCGCCGTGAGTGCCACCACGGACTCCGATGGCACGCTCATGATCTACTCCCGCAGCACGGACGGCCATCTCCAGGGGACCGCCAGGTATGCGAACGGCCAGTGGGTGACGGTCGACCTGACGAACGTCGTCGGCACCCCGAACTCCGCCGGTGGCGCGCCCAGCGCTTTCACCATGAAGAACGGTGTCACCGGCGTGGTCAGTGCCAATGCGGCCAACGGCCACTTGCAGATCACCTACAAGGACACCGCCGACAAGTGGGCGACCACCGACCTCACCACCAAGGTCGGCACCCCGGTGACGGACGGCGCTGTCAGCGCCACCACCGATCCCGATGGCACCCTCGCCGTCTACTCCCGTGGTTCGACCGACGGCGGCCACATCAACCTCACCGCCCTCCAGCCGAACGGTCAGTGGGCCGCGGTCGACCTCACCAACATCGTCGGCACCCCCGCCAGCTGACCCCCCAACCAGACCGACGGCTGACCACCGGTCCTGACGCCGGCCGGGGGTTTTCCCCGGCCGGCGCCCATCCCGCCATCGCGCCGCCCCAATGTCAACGGAGTTGACCGTGACCACCCGCACCCGCCGCACGTCCGCCCTCGCCCTGCTCGCCTCCAGCCTCCTCGCCTGGGGAACCTCCGCCCTCACAACCGGGCAGGCCTCGGCCGCCTCCGTGTCGACCTGGGACAAGGTCGCCGCCTGCGAGAGCGGCGGCAACTGGTCGATCAACACCGGCAACGGCTACTACGGCGGCCTGCAGTTCACGAAGAGCACCTGGCTCGCCTACGGCGGAGGCCAGTACGCCCAGTACCCGAACCAGGCCACCAAGGAACAGCAGATCCTGATCGGCGAGAAAGTCCTCGCCGGGCAGGGCGAGGGCGCCTGGCCGAGCTGCGGTCCGAAGGCGGGCCTGGGCTCCGACCACGCCAACCCGTACCCGTCGACTCCGCCGGGTTCGACGTGGATACCGGCGTTGGGTGACGGTAGTTCGGTGAGTGGTGCTGACGGCATGGCCTACACCTTCACCCGTAGCGTTGACGGTCATCTCCAGGGGACTGTCAGGTATCCGACCGACAAGTGGGCCACCGTCGACCTCACCAACGTCGTCGGCACCCCGAACTCCGCCGGCGGTGCACCCAGCGCCTTCGCCATGAAGAATGGCGTTACCGGTGTGGCCAGCGCCAACGCCGCCAACGGCCACCTCCAGATCACCTACCGCGATGCCGCCGACAAGTGGGCCACCAGCGACCTCACCAACCAGGTCGGCACACCGGTCACAGGTGGTGCGATCCGCGCCGCCACCGATCCTGACGGCACGCTTGCCATCTACTCGCGTGGTTCGACGGACGGCGGGCATCTGAGTCTCACCGCTCTTCAGCCGAACGGGAGTTGGGCGACCGTCGACCTGACGAACGTCGTCGGCACCCCGGTATCGGCGGGTGGGGCGCCCGCGACCTTCACCCAGAAGAACGGGACCGTCGGCGTGGCCAGCGCGAATGCTGCCAACGGTCATCTCCAGATCACCTACAAGGATGCCGCCGGTCAGTGGGCGACCACGGACCTCGCCAACCAGGCCGGCACACCCGCCACCGACGGCGCCGTCAGTGCCACCACGGACTCCGATGGCACCCTCATGATCTACTCCCGCGGCACGGACGGTCATCTTCAGGGCACCGCCAGGTATGCGAACGGCCAGTGGGCGACGGTAGACCTGACGAACGTCGTCGGCGCCCCGGTCTCGGCCGGTGGCGCGCCCAGTGCTTTCACCATGAAGAACGGTGTCACCGGCGTGGTCAGTGCCAATGCGGCCAACGGCCACTTGCAGATCACCTACAAGGACACCGCCGACAAGTGGGCGACCACCGACCTCACCACCAAGGTCGGCACCCCGGTGACGGACGGCGCCGTCAGCGCCACCACCGACCCCGACGGCACGCTCGCCATCTACTCCCGCAGCTCCCTCAACGGCGGCCACATCAACCTCACCGCCCTCCAGCCGAACGGCAGTTGGGCCGCGGTCGACCTCACCAACATCGTCGGCACCCCCGCCAGCTGACCCCCCAGCCAGGCCGACGGTGAAACGGCCCGGCCCTGAAGAGGCCCTGTCCCATCATCAGTGGTACCGAAGCGTGACGGGCGTCGCTGACGGCTCATGCGAGATGTCAACGAGCTTGTGAGTGTGGTGTTTTCGGGATTACGGGGCAGCGCCCGGTGACCGGTGTGTCTCCCAATCACGGAAGAGCAGCTCATGAGCGCCGCCGGCGTCAGGGCGTCAGGGCGATCGTGGGAGCGAGGCGAGGATGGCGTCGAGGCCGAACTCGAAGACGTCCCGCTGGGTGAAGGTCGGGAAGTCGACGGTGGTGGCGTGCATCGCCGGGTACACCTCGGCCGGGAGGCGGGCCCACTGTTGGCGGACCCGTTCCCAGTGCTGCGGGTCCTCGTCCCAGACCCGGCGGACGGGGTAGAGCGTGGCGCAGCCGAGGACGAAGCGGATCAGCGTGGCGAGCAGGCCGATCGCCGTCCGGTGGTCGACCTGCAGTCGCGCCAGGCGGGCGTAGATCTGTTCGGACATGCGGGCCTCGACGTCGCCGACTCCGTCGGAGGGGGTGTTGATCTGCAGGAGGGCCGGGTGCGTGATGAACAGCTCGAAGTAGGCGTGCATCACCTGCCGGAGCCATGCGACGTCGTCGAGGTCGGGGTCGGGCCACTGGAATCGGCTCAGCAGTTCCGCGGTGACGGCGAGGAGGATCGCGTCCTTGTCGCGGAAGTGCGTGTAGAGCGACATCGGGCGGACGCCGAGGTGGTCGGCGAGCCGACGGATGGTCACCGCGTCCAGTCCGTCGCGGTCGATCAGTTCGATCGCCGCGTGGACGATGGCCTCGGGGCTGAGGGTGCCGCGGGGTGCGCGAGCGGGCGCTGTCTTGTGTCTGGGCGATGACATTGGGGTTCCTGATTCGTTCGGGACCGCAGTTCCATCAGCGTACCGTACGCTGTACTGTTCCTGGATCGAGACTGATTCCAGGAGGCCGGATGTCCATGAACGCACTCCCCGCCATCGCCTACGACCGAGCTGAGCGGATGCTGCTGCACAACCGATCCCGGCTCGCCCTGCGGGCCAAGGCGAAGCCCGTCTGGATCGGCGGCGGCGAGAGGTTCTGGTACCGGGTCGAGACCGAGCGGGGCGGCGAGTTCGTGCTGGTCGACCCCGCCGCCGGGACCCGGGGGCCGGCGTTCGACCCCGAACGACTCGCCGCCGCGCTGGCGTCCGCCGCCGGCCAGCCGGTCCAGCCGTACGCACTGCCGTTCCGGGCGGTCGAGTTCGCGGACGGGACGGTCGCGTTCGACGCGTTCGGCGCGCGCTGGACCTGCCGGCTGGCCGACTACCGGTGCGCGCGGGACGAGAAGCACGCCGAACCCGCACCGCTGGAAGTCGCCTCGCCGGACAAGAAGTGGGCGGCGTTCCGCCGCGACCACGACCTGTGGGTGCGTTCGGCCGAGACGGGCGAGGAGTTCGCGCTCACCGCCGACGGCACCGCGGATCGCAGCTACGCGGCCCACCCCGACGCGGCGGTCCCCACCCACCTGCTCGGCAAGCTCGGTCTTGCGGACATGCCGCCGGCGCTGCTGTGGTCGCCGGACTCGGCGCGCATCCTCACCCACCGCACCGACCAGAGCGATGTCGCCCTGATGCACCTGGTCGAAGCCGTCCCGCCGGATGGCGGCCGGCCGCGCCTGCGCAGCTACCACTACCCGGTCCCCGGCGAGCCGATGACCTGCGGCGAGTGGATCGTCTTCGACGTCGCGTCCCGGACCGCGACACCCGCCAAGACCGACCCGTTCCTGCTGCCCTACATGTCACCTGTCACGCTGAAGAAGGCGTGGTGGGCCAAGGACAGCACGGCCGTCTACTACCTGGATCAGCCCCGTGACCTCCGGACGTTGCGGCTGCACGCACTCGACCCGGCGACCGGCGAGGTGCGCACCCTGGTCGAGGAGCACGGCGACACGCGGGTGGAGGCCGCGCAGGAGATCACCCAGAAGCCGATCGTGCACGTGCTCGCCGGCGGCCGCGAGACGCTGTGGTACTCCCAGCGCGACGGCTGGGGGCACCTGTACCGCTACGAGGACGGGGAGCTGGTCGAACAGCTCACCCGAGGGCCGTTCGCGGTGCAGCAGATCGTGCACGTCGACGAGGCGGAACGGGTCGCGTACGCCGTCGTCTCAGGACTGGTCCAGGCCGACCCGTACCGACGGTCGCTGGTCCGGGTCTGCCTGGACGGCGGCGGGATCGCCAAGCTCACCGACGACGATCTGGACCACGTGATCACCGCGCCGGAACACGGCCGCTGGTTCGTCGACTCCGCGTCGACCGTCGACACCCCGCCGACGATCACCGTGCGTGACCGGGGCGGAGCCGTGCTGGTCGAGCTGGAACAGGCCGACATCACACCGCTGCTGGCCGCCGGCTGGACGCCGCCGGAGCGGGTCAGGACCCTGGCCGCCGACGGCGTCACCGAGATCTACGGCGTCCTCTACAAGCCCCACGGCTTCGACGCCGCGCAGCGCTACCCGGTGATCGACCACCCCTACCCGGGCCCGCAGATCCACCGGGTGGCGGCCTCCTTCGACCCGGGCACCTACGGCTACGACGCCGAGGCGGTGGCGGCGCTGGGCTTCGCGGTGCTGGCCGTCGACGGCCGCGGAACGCCCGGCCGGGACAAGGCCTTCCACGATCACGCCCACCGCAACATGGGCAGCGCGGGCGCGCTCGAAGACCATGTCGCGGCGCTGCGCCAACTCGCGCAGGCGCGTCCGTGGCTGGACCTGGACCGGGTCGGCGTCTTCGGCGTCTCCGGCGGGGGATTCACCACCGCCCGCGCCCTCCTGGCGTTCCCCGACTTCTACAAGGTCGGCGTGGCCGAGGCCGGCAACCACGACAACCGCCACTACCATGCGCTGTGGGCCGAGGCCTACGACGGACCGTTCGACCCGGACGCCGGGGCCCGGCTGTCCAACACCGAGCTGGCCGGGAACCTGGTCGGCAAACTACTGCTCGTCCACGGCGACATGGACGACAACGTGACACCGCATCTGACGATGCGGCTGGTCGACGCGCTGATCGCCGCGAACAAGGACTTCGACCTGCTGATAGTCCCCGGCGTCGAGCACAGCTTCCTCGGCCGCAGCGGCTACGTCGCCCGACGCCGCTGGGACTACCTGGTGCGCCACCTCATGCACCGCGAGCCGCCGGCCGGCTACCGGCTGGCGGACGTCCCGCTCTCCCTGGAACTGCTCGAAGCCCTCTTCAGCTGACGTGGAAAGGACCTTCCCCATGCCCACCTTCTCCGCCCGGGCCCGGCCCTTCTTCTTGAACCGCGAGTAGCCGCCGGCCCGGCCGACACGACGGCCCGGCCGGCGAGTCGAACCAGTTCCCGAACGCCGTGTCCGCATCGATGAACGCGGACTGGAACGCGTCGGTGGATACCTCATGCCACCACGGACACGGCGCCGGCGGACCATGGAAGCTGCCCTCACGGTCTCGGGGCACCTCGACCTCGACCGGGCCGGCGAGCACGTCGGCGGGTGCGACGGGGAGGTGGTGGCCGTAGGAGGTGTCCAGTTCCAGGTCCGTCATCAGGTCGGCGAATCGCCGACTCTCTCCTACGGCCCGACGGGGCTCATGAGAAGGAGCTGCTACTTCCGGCGAAGGGGCTGGGCTCCGCCGAGGGGCTGAGCTCGCCCGGAGCGCTGGGTGCGGCCGGGGAACCGGGCGTGGCCGGGAGGCTGGGCACGGCTGAGGGGCTGAGCTCGTCCGAGCGGTTGGGGGTGGCCGAGGGGCTGGGTGCGGCCGAGGAAGCGGGCGTGGCCGAGGGGCTGAGCTCGTCCGAGCGGTTGGGCGTGGCGGAGGGGCTGAGCTCGTCCGAGCGGCTCGGGTACGGCTGAGGGGCCGGCTGTGGTCGAGCGCCGCTGGGCCTGGCGGAGGGGCTGGGTGAGGCTGAGGAACTGGGCTTGGCGGAGGGGCTGGGCGTGGCCGAGGAGCCGGACTTGGCGGAGGGGCTGGGCTTGGCCGAGGCGCTCGACGTTGCCGAGGGACTGGCCGTGGCCGAGGGGCTCGGGCGGGGGTCGTGGGGGCAGAGCACGTCGGGGTCTTTGAACCCGTAGCTCAGGCCCCAGTCCCTGTCGCAGCCGCCCCAGTAGGCTCTCACCCAGCCGCAGTAGGGCCCGCCGTAGCTGAAGCAACGGGGCGCCGAGTCGTCCGAGTCCGGATCGGTGGAGGGTGACCAGGATGATTCGGCTTCGCTCTGCGAGGCGCCGAGGGCGTTGACCGTGCGGACCTGGGTGGCGTCGGAACTCTGGGACGTCCCGCCCATGAAGAGGACGGTCAGGCCGAAGGCTGAGGCGGAGGCCGCCACGATTGAAGCGGCGAGAGCGCGGCGGGTGGAGCGCATGACTGGTCCTCTTGGCTTCGTGGTCTGTGGCACGTGGGATTGCACTCCGGGCACGAGCACCGCCGCTGTGAGCGCCGGAGATAAACATATGGTCTGACGACCGTTCGATCGTTGGCGAAGCGCCGCTCAGGCGGCCGTGCTCCGGTTTTTCACTCGAAGGGTCCCGCCTCGACCCACGTGCCGCGACCGCGCGCAGATCTTCGTCGACGGGGGCCTCGGCCGGGCCCGGTGATCGGCGGATGACCGGTGATCGACACGGTCAACGCAGGGAGCGGATCGCCGGGCTCGTGGCGACCAGGCCGGCGCACGCCAGGACGGCGCTGCCGCAGACCAGGAACAGCGTCGTCGTGCCGTAGGGGAGCAGGGCGCCGGCGATCACGTAGGAGAACGGGTCGAACGCCACCGTGGCCAGCACGACGAGACTGAGCACTCGGCCCAGCAGTTGCTCGGGCACCCGCTCCTGCAGAGTGGCCACGACGACCACTCCGAGGAACCCGGATCCGAGGCCGATCAGCGAGACGACCGCCGTTGCGGCGACGACGTGGGTGACGGCGGCGAGTGCGGCCATGCCTGCGCCGATCGCCGCGACACCGCCGACCACGGTCCGGCCGCGCCGGGCGGGCGGCCGCCACCCGGCCATCAGTGAGCCGGCCAGTGAGCCGGCACCGAAACCGGAGAGCACGACGCCCAGGGATCCCGCGCCGCCGAGGCGTTGATCGGCGAGCACGGCGCCGCCCACCAGCACGGGGCCCACGACCGCGATGTTGATCAGGGCGACGGCGGCCAGCATCCCTCGTACCAGTGGTTCGTGCCAGGCGTATCCCAAGCCCACGCCGAGGGCACGCGCACTGCTGAACTGCTCGCCGTCGACGGCGGCCGGACCGGCGTCGACCCCGGCACCTTCGCCACGCCGTACCACCCGGATCAGCGTGCTGAGGACGACGGCGGCCAACGCGGCCATCGCCACGATCCCACCGAGCGTCGCGGCGAAGCCGACTGCGGCGATGCATCCGGCGGCCACCGCCGGGCCGACCAGGTCGCCCCCCGACTCCGCGCCCTGCACCAGACCGTTGACCCGGGAGAGCTTGTCGGTCGGCACGACGGCGGGTAGCAACGCCAGGGCCGCCGGGAAGTACGCGGCGTCGGCGGCGCCGAGCAGCCCGCCGAGCAGCGCGACCGTCGTCAACGACGGTGAGGTGAAGGTGACCAGGGCGCCGAGGGCGAGCAGGACGGCGACCCGGAGCCAGGCGGCGCCGGCCACGACACGGGCGGGACCGAGGCGGTCGACCAGTACTCCCGCAGGAGGCAGGAGCACCGCTCGCGGCAGCGCCACGGCCACCAGAACCAACCCCGTGGCGATTCCGGGTTCCGACAGGTCGAGCACGAAGAGCGTGAGCCAGACGATGAACAGCGCATCGACCACGGCCGCCAGCCCTTGACCCGCGATCAGGCGGCGCAGGTGCGAATCGCCGAGCGGTTCGCGCGGAAGGGGCGGGGCAGTCGGCTCCGTCGTCATCGGTGGCTCTCCGGGGCTCGGGTACGGGGCATCAGCCATGGCGTGGCGGCGGCCCACCGGCAACGCCGGCGGCGCCGGCGCCGGGCGTCACTATGCGACGTGGGTGCCCCCGTCGAAGAGCCGTCCCGGCGGCGGTCACCGGTGCTCGGCGACGTAGTTCACCGCGTCGCCGACGGTCCTCAACCCCGTGACCCGGTCGTCCGGGATCTTCACCTCGAACCTGTCCTCGACCGCCACGGCGATCTCCATCATGGCCAGGGAGTCGACGTCGAGGTCGTCGGTGAACGACGTCTCGGCGCTCACCTCGGCGGAGTCGATGCCGAGGACCTCTTCGACGATCTCGGCAATGGCGTTGAGGATGTCGATGTAGTCCACCACGGGTTCCTCTCTCTGGGGATGGGGATGGGGATGGGGTCGATCATCGGTCGGTGAGGAGCCTCGGTGCGGCGAGCCCCGGTGCGGCGAGCCCCGGTGGGGACGTCAGAGCCCGAGGCGTCGTCGGTAGGCGAGGAGGGTGCGCAGGAAGCCGTCCAGCTGCTCCTCGGTGTGGCCCGCGTGCGGGAACAGGCGCAGGAGCGCCTGGTTGCGTGAGACGGCCGGGTAGGAGAAGACGGGTACGAGGTAGCCGTCCTCGACGAACCACTCCCGCATCTGCAGGGCGGCGGCGTCGCTTCCGATCGGCACCGAGAGCATGTACGACTCGGTCGGCGTCGTCGCCGTGCCGGCCTCGTGCATCTGTTGGCGAAGGCGGGCGGCATGCGCCAGGTAGTCGTCGACGATCCCCGGAGTGCCGGCGAGGACGTCGATCGTGCGGTCGGCGGCGTAGGCGGTCGGTGGCTGGATGGCGGCCGTGAACATCGAGGTGCCGGAGAGCAGTTCGAAGGCGTCGATGGCCGCCGCCGGCCCGGCGATCGCGCCGCCTTCCAGACCGATGGCCTTCGACAGCGACACCATGACGAAGTCGGCCCGCTCCCGGATCGCGGCCGCCTCCCGGGCGTAGGGGCGGTTCTCGGGTCCGTAGACCATGAAGCCGTTCGCATCGTCGATCATGCTGACGGCGCCGTGCCGGTCGCACTCGTCGAGGATTTCCACGATCGGCCCCATGGTGCCGTCGGCCGAATAGATGCTCTCGGCGATCACCACGGTCTTGCGGGTGCGGGCCCGGTCCAGGACGCGTGCCAGGTCGGAGACGTCGTTGTGCCGGAACGCGTGGACGTTGCGGCCGTAGTCAAGTCCCTGGAGGCCCTTCCAGATGCTCCAGTGGACGTCGCGGTCGACGACGAACACGGTGTCGTGGTTGCGCACCTCGATCCCGGCGTCGAAGTGCGCGGAACTGCTCATGGCGTGGACGAACCCGATGTTGGCCAGGAGCCCCGTGGCGAAGCTGATGGCTCGTTCCTTGCCGGTGTGACGGGCGATCGTCGCCTCCAGCACCTGGTGCGGGCGGCAGATCCCCTGGGTCATCCTGGATCCGCTGGTGCTCAGGCCGTGGGCGAGCGCCCCCTCCGCGAAATGACGCCGTACCGGGACGTGGCGCTCCAGATCGAGGAAGCTGATGCTGGCGAAGTTCACCAGCTCGCGGCCGTTGCGGACGATGGTCGGCCCGACCGGACCGTCCACCACCGGCGGGCGGTACGCCGTGTCGTGGGTGTTCGCCTCGACGAAGGCGGCGAAGGCCCACGGGGCCAGGCGGTCCGCGGACGGGCCGGCGGTGCGGGACGCGGTCATCGGATACCTCCGTGGATACCCCTGGCGTTAGCCGGGGGAGGAAATGGATCGCCCGTCATGGGGGTACCGCCTGTCGGGGGCTGGGGGAGGGCCAGGGGTGGGCGGGGCGCCGTCGAGACGGTGTGCGGTCCTGGTCGGTGATGACCCGTCATGTGGCCGCAAGCAGTGGCGATAGTGTGTGATCTGTGGCGGCCACCCATGTGAAGCGGGCGTTCAAGTACCGCTTCTATCCCACCGATGCGCAGGCGGCTGAACTGTCGCGCACGTTCGGGTGCGTGCGGAAGGTCTACAACATGGCGTTGCAGGCCCGCACGGAGGCGTGGACGCTGCGTCAGGAGCGGGTCGGCTACAACGCCACCTCGGCGATGCTGACGGCGTGGAAGAAGGTCGAGGGGCTGGCCTACCTCTGCGAGGTGTCCTGCGTCCCGTTGCAGCAGGCGCTCAGGCACTTGCAGGGGGCGTTCGCCAACTTCTGGCAGAAGCGGGCCGGGTACCCGACGTTCAAGTCGCGGAAGAAGTCCCGTAAGTGCGCCGAGTACACCAGCTCGGCGTTCCGGTACCGGGACGGTCGGCTCACGCTGGCGAAGATGCGTCAGCCGCTTGACATCGTGTGGTCCCGTCCTCTGCCGGACGGGGTGGTGCCGACCACGGTCACCGTGTCGTTGGACGCGGCGGGGCGCTGGTTCGTCTCCTTGCTGTGCGTCGACCGGCCCGCCATGCCCGAGCCGGTCAACAGGGCCGTGGGCATCGACGCCGGTATCACCGCGCTGGTGACGCTCTCCACCGGGGAGAGGATCACCAACCCGAGGCACGAGCGCAAGGACCGCGAACGCCTCGCCAGGGCCCAGCGCGACCTTGCCCGCAAGGCCAGGGGCGACGGGGCGAACCGGGCCAAGGCCCGGTTGAAGGTCGGCAAGGCTTATGCCCGGATCGCCGACCGGCGCAGGGACTTCCTGCACAAGCTCACCACCCGACTCGTTCGTGAGAACCAAACGATCGTGATCGAGGATCTGGCCGTCCGGAACATGCTCAAGAACCGGACGCTCGCCCGCGTCATCAGTGACGCGGGCTGGAGTGAGATGCGGTCCATGCTGGAGTACAAGGCCGACTGGTACGGGCGGGATCTGGTGGTCGTGGACCGCTGGTTCCCCTCGTCCAAGCTGTGCTCGGCGTGCGGCACCTTGCGGGGCAGGATGCCGCTCGACGTCCGCGAGTGGACGTGTGACTGCGGGACGACCCATGACCGGGACGTCAACGCGGCGATCAACATTCTGGCCGCCGGACTGGCGGTTGCAGCCTGTGGAGACGGTGTAAGACCTCAACGGAGCACTCCGGGCGGGCGGTCGTCGATGAAGCAGGAAGTGGTCCCACCGCCGCGCTCACGCGCAGCGGCTCAGCCGCGAGGCTGAGGGGAATCCCCGTCCTTCAGGGCGGGGAGGATGTCAAGGCGAGGTGTCTCCTCCACGATGGGCGCGGGGCGGTGAGGGCTCCAGGGCGGTGGCAAGGTGGCCGAGCGAGGCCGTTCCGGCCAGTTCGTCCGACGCGATACCGGTGAAGCCGAACCGGTGGAGCAGCGCCAGCAGACGGGGGACGGCGACCAGGGTGACTCCGTGGTCGGCCAGGCAACGGTTCATGTCCACGGCGTCAGGGCTGTCGGAGGGGCTGCCCGGCAGGCCGCCGGGTGTGACAGCGGCCACGGCGGCGGCCAGCGCCCGTTCGGCGTCTGTCGTGGGCGGGCGAGACGGGATCCGCAGCGTTCCCGTGTCGGTGGTGGGGGTGGAGGACCGGCCGGATCCCGGACCGGCCGGGGACAGGACGTAGCGGCCCGGGGCCGCGATGCCGGGCACTTCGTCGAGGTGGTCCAGGATGTGGCGGTGCAAGTCGTCGGGGGTGACACCGGGGGCGGTGCGAGCGTGTGCGACGAGGTGCGGTTCGCCTTGCCCCGCGGCGTCCCCGCTGGGCGCCACCGTCACGTCGAGCACTCCGGGATGGCCGCGCAGCACGTCCTCGACCTTGGCCGGGCACACCCACCCCTGCGGGGCGCGCCACCATCCGGAGGCGGCCGGTGTCGGCGGGCGCGCCGGAACCGGGCACTCGGCACCGCCGGCGAGCGCGCGCAGGAAGGCGCACAGACGGACGGGCAACGCCACGGCCTGCCCGGCGTCGAGCAGGTGGTCCCCGACGGTGACATCGAGGGTGACGAACCCCGCGTCGAGGCTGAGGTCGACGTAGAGCGTGTCGCAGGGCTCGTCGGGCGCGCTGCGGATCCAGGTGGCGGACGCGTCCGGCAAAGTGTCGTGCGCGGGGGCCGGGTACCCGGGGACCAGGTAGTCGCGCGGCCACGAGTAGCAGTTGTACTCGATGGTCGGTACGGTCACGACACCGAGGCGACGGTGCATCCGCGCCTCGGCGGCGACCAGTTCCGCAGGGCGCCACTGACCGTGCCGGTAGGCGGCGGCGGAGGCGGCGGCCACCGAGGCGACCACCTCGCCGAACGCCGCGCCCGGGCGGAGGTCGATCTGCACCGGAACCGTCAGGGCCCGGACGCCGACGCTGTTGCGCAGAGCGGCCCGGGCCCGGTTGGAGACGACCACGGACGCGAGGAACCGGTGTTCACCGGTGCGGCTGGCGACGTCGTGGGCCAGCGCCGCGAGCACGACGACCTCCGGGCTGACCCGATGGCGCCGGGCGACGCGGTGGAGATCGTCGTACGCACCCACCGAGCGGTGCTGGAGGCGGTGGCGCCCGGCGCCGTCGTCGGCCCCGCCGAACGGTGCCAGCACGCCGGTCGGATTGCTCGCGCGACGCGCGAGCCACTCGCGCTCCGCCGCGCGGGCGCGTTCCAGGGGCTGGGCGGCGACCGTGTCGAGCGGGTGCACGGGCGCTTCCGCCGGCGCGCCGACGCCGCGCAGTTGATCGTGCAGTTGGTCGTGCAACTGGTTGATCAGTACCGCCAGCCCCCAGCCGTCGATCAGCACGTGGTGGGCGGCCAGCAGGACCGCACGCGGCCTTCCCGCCACGAGCAGCACCCTGGCGAGCCAGGGCGGATTCCGCTCGGGATCGATCGGGCGGGCGGCCAGCGCCGCGGTGGCGGCCTCCAGGGTGCCGGCATCGACGGCGGGGACGTCGAGGTGGTCGACCGGCAGCGGGGCCCAGTCCGCGTGGTGGACGTGCTGGATCGGGCGGAGCGGGTCGACCGTGGTGCGCAGCGCCTCGTGACGGGCGGTGAGGGAGGCCAGTGCCACGTGGACGTCGGCGAGGGTTGCCGGGGGCGGGACGTGGCAGTGGTCGGCGAGCGGCGTCGGGTTCACCCGCCGTGCTGCGGGAATGGTGCGTTCGAACCAGTGCCACTGCTGGACCCAGGTCAGCGGCCCGCTGCGGGTGACGGCGGCGGCGCTCGGGGTCGGCTCCGGGAGGCGGTTCACGGCCGGGCCCTCACACCGCTCGGACCACGAGAGCGGCATTGTGGCCGCCGAAGCCGAACGAGTTGCTGAGAGCGATCCGCATCCGCTCGTGGTGCTGCGCCCGGTGCGGCACGAAGTTGATGTCCGGGTCGATCGGCTCGTCGCAGTTGATGGTCGGTGGGACGTCACCCGTGCGCAGGACCTGGATCGAGGCCACGAGCTCGACCGCTCCGGCGGCACCGATCATGTGCCCCGTCATCGACTTGGTGGAGCTGACCGGGATCCGGGTGACACGATCACCCAGCACCTTGCGCAGGACGGCCGTCTCGGTGGCGTCGTTCAGCACCGTTCCGGTGCCGTGCGCGTTGACGTAGTCCACGTCCGCCCCCGTGATCCCCGCGTCGCGCAGCGCCGCCTCGACGGCGAGGCACGCACCCCGCCCCTGCGGATGCGGGGCGGTCCAGTGATGAGCGTCGGAACTCGCTCCGTAACCCGCGAGTTCGGCCAGAGCCGCCGCCCCTCGCCGGTCGGCCACCTCGGCGGCCTCCAGCACCACCACGGCGGCCCCCTCGCTCATCACGAACCCGTCGCGGTGCGCGTCGAACGGCCGGCACGCCGCAGTCGGGTCGTCGTTGCGCCTGGACAGCGCGCGGGCGTTGCCGCTGCCCGCGAGGTCGACGGTGGTGACGCAGGCGTCGGCGCCGCCGACCAGGACGACGTCCGCCTCCCCGTTGCCGATCATGCGCATCCCCGCGCCCACCGCGTCCGCGCCGCTGGCGCACGCCGTGCTCTGGGCCCGGCTGGGCCCCTGGGTGCCGAGACGCATGCTGATCTCGCAGGCAGCGCTGTCCATGGCGGTGGTGACCTGGGTGAACGGGCTGATGCCCCGCGGCCCTTTGTCGCGCAGCGTGTTCGCGGCGCGGTAGATCGCCCCGACCGGGCCGTAGCCACTGCCGATGATCACGGCGACCCGCGGCGCCAGGCGGTCGTCGACGACGAGTCCGGCGTGCTCGCACGCCTCCAGCGCCGCGGCGAGGGCGTACTGCGCGTACGGGTCGGCGCGGCGGCTGACCGTCGGCGGCATGTAGCGGCCGGGCGTGAAGCCGCGCACCTGGCCGCCGATCCGGACTCCGAGACCGGTCACGTCGATCGCGTCCACGGTGGCGATGCCGCTGCGGCCGGCGAGCATCGCCGTCCAGGTCTCGCCGACACTGTGGCCGAGCGGCGTCACCGCCCCGTACCCGGTGACCACCACCCGGCGCCGGGGCCGGCTGCGCCCGGCGTCGCCCCGCTCTCCTGCGTTCGTCACTGGGGAACCACCTCGGCGTCGCGGATGCAGGGGAGGATGTCGTCGGGCGCTACCGGCACCATGAGCACGGCCGTGCCTCCCCGGGAGCAGAACCGTCGCGCGGCAAGAAGCTCAGCGGTCAGCGCGGCCTTGTCGCGCAGCACTCGACAGTGGATGTCCGGCCCGTCCACCACGGGCGGCGGCGCGCCCGGGCGGGCGAAGGGGTGGCGTTCGGCGTCGAGCCCGAGGCGGGCGCGCTGGGCGTCCAGCCAGCCGTAGCCGCCGTTGCACAGCACCACGTACAGCACGCCGCCGTGGGCCGGAGCGGTGACGGCGATGTCCGCGCGGGCCGCGAGGAATGCTCCGTCCCCGATGAACGCGGTGACCTGGTGGCCCGGGGCGGCCCGCTTGACCCCGATGGCCGCGGCCGCGCCGAAGCCCAAGGGGGTCTGCTCCGACGGCACGACGGACCCGCCACCGACGTGGAAGGGGAAGCCGTAGGACCACATGTCCTGCAGCCCGTTCTCCTGGACCAGCACGCGGGGCTCGCCCGCGGTGGCGTCGAGCGCGGCGAGCAGCTCGGCGATGCGGATCCCCGGCAGCGTCGCCGTGCGGGCCAGTTCCGCCTCCACCTCACGTGACATGGCCTTGCGGGCGTCGGCGATCCTGTTCGCCCACGCCTCGGTCGCGTCCGCGCGTTCGGCCTCGCCGCCCTGCTCCAGCGCCCGCGACCAGCCGAGCACAGCGTGCCGGGCGTCCCCGAGCACCCGCGGGCCCGCGAACTCGGCCGACAGGCCGCCCGGATCCACATTGACCTGCACCACCGCGACCGGGGGCCACGGTGTCCCGCCTTCGACGACCGTCTCCTCGAGTCGCCCGGCGAGCGACACCACCAGGTCGCAGGACGACCACAGTTCGCGGGCGGGGGCCGCGGCGTAGAGGCCCGCCACGCCGCAGAACAGCGGGTGGTGCTCGTCGACGGCACCGCGGCCGGACGCGGTGGTGAAGAGCGCCGCGCCGAGGCGTTCGGCGAAGCGCTCGACCACGCCGCCGCCGTTGCGGTGCCGCATTCCGCCGCCCACCAGCACCACCGGACGCCGGCTCTCGCGGATCGCCGCCAGGGCCGGCCCCGGCGTCACGGGAACGGACTCGAGGACCAGTGGTTCGGGCAGCGTCGGCCATGCTCCGGTGACGAGGATCTCGGCCGTGCGGACGTCATCGGGCACCTCCAGGTACACCGGTCCGGGCGGCGGCCCCAGAGCCCGGGTCAGCGCCGCCACCGTCGCCGGGACGACCCGGTCCGGATGCCCCACCCGGTGCGCCCACCGCACGAGCGGCGCTGTTACGGCGACCTGGTCGAGTTCCTGGAACCCGCCGCTGCCCCGGCGGCGTTCGGGCACGCCGGCGGCGAGCACGAGGACGGGTGCACCGGACTCCCGCGCTTCGAGCAGTCCCGTGGCCGCGTGTGTGACGGCCGGGCCCTTGCCCAGTGCGCATACGGCGAGCCGGCCCGACTGCAGCGCGTAACCGGTCGCCATGTACATCGCGTTGCGCTGGTCACGGCACGGCACGAGGTCCAGTCCGGCGGCGTCGAGGGCGCGGAGCAGCTCCAGATCGTCGCCGGGCAGTCCGAAGCAGGTGTCCACCCCGTTGGCCACCAGCAGGTCGACGATCGCGGACCACGCGTCGGCGTACCGTCTGCTCACCTTGCTCACCTGGCTCAACTGGTTCACTCCCCGCTCACCGTGACGGGGGCAGCCGTCGGGAGGGTCTGTGCCACGGCCTGCGACATGAGCAGCGGTTCGGCGTGCCGCTCGCCGCCGTAGGAGATGTAGTTCGCCCGCATCCCGAATCCGCCGAACGGGCGGTTGCCGTCCTCGGCGTCGAGCAGCGTGTGGTCGACACAGGTCTGGTGATGCCTGGCCAGCACATCCACCGTCTGCGGATCGTTCCCGTAGACCATCGCTCCCAGCGCGCGCTCGCTGAAGTAGGGGTTCGACAGCCGTTCACGCAACAGCCTCGCGCTGGGATAGGCCACGACGTTGAACACCGGGGCGAACATCTCTTCGAGGGGGATCTTGTCGTCGAAGCCCCAGAGCAGCACGGTCGGCTCGATCTTGCGGGACGGCAGGTCGATGCGCCCGCCGTGCCGGATGCGACGTGCGTGGTGCACCAGGTAGCCCGAGCAGTTCACCAGCGCCGAGTCGTAGAAGATCGGGCCGTAGTCGGCGGCGGGGTCGCCGTTCCTTCCGAATCGCAGCGAAGCCAGTTCGGCGGACAGCAGGTCGACGAAGTCCTCGGTGCGGCCCTTCGGCGTGAACACGACGTCGGGACCGAAACAGTCCTGGCCCGAGTTGTAGAGCCGGATCCTCGTGAGGTCGTGCACGGCGCGGGTGAGATCGGCGTCGGGTGCGATCACGAAGGGGTTGATGCCGTTACCGAAGAAGAGGAGGAGCTGGTCTTCCGCCAGCCCCTCGCGGACGGTCTCGGCATTGACGTAATTGCCGGTGAAGACGACGAGGTCCGCCTCGCGTACCGGCCCTGTCACGAATTTGCGCTGACTGAGCTCGGAAAGGCTGATGGGCAGGCCGTGGACCGGTGCCAGCAGGTCGTGCAGGCGCTGCACCTGGCTTTTGATCTCGGAGGACGGCCGAAAGGTGATTCTTTCGCTGTAAAGGGATGCTATGAGCATGTAGAGCGCGTAGGAATGGAGCGGCATGTTGGAGGGGATGAAGACCGCGACCCGGGGCACGCAGCCGGGCCGGACGCGACGGATCTCCTCCTCCGCTCCGTCCAGGGTGGCGAGGAACGAGCGGATCTCCGCGCCGGCGGTGTGGTGGGGCGAGATCTCGGTGAGGATTCCCATCACCGCGTCCTCGTTGTCGGCCACGTACTGGCGCACTGCGCGCAGCGCGTCGACACGGCCGGCGAAGGGGATGCGGTAGCCGGTCGCACCGACGGTCGAGCCGGTGGTCGAGCCGACGGTCGAGTCGGATGCGGTGGCGTCGGTGGTCGTCCTGGGCGATGCGGGCAGCGAGCTCATGGCGATCTTCTCCAGAACGGCCCGGTCGGGCTTTCCCGTGTTCGTGAGGGGCAACGAGGGAAGCACGACGATGTGGTCGGGCTGCTCGTAGCGGGCGAGCACAGGGCGCAGCAGCCGTTTCCAGTGCGCGGGCTCGTGAGCGTCCGGGTCCGCGATCACGAACACCAGACGACAGCCCAGACGTGCGTCGGGGACCGCGACGACCTCGGTCTGCGCGCCGGCCGACTCGGCCAGCTTGGCAAGGTGGTCGGGATAGAGCGTGTGGCCGTCACGGTGCGCGGCGTGCTTGCGCCCGACCGGGAAGACGCGGCCGGCGTCGTCGATCAGGCCGATGTCGCCGGTGCGGTGAACGGGACTCGAAACCGGAACGATCTCACCGTCAGTGCCGAGGTGGCCGGTCATCAGGCCGTCACTGCGGACGACGAGCTCGCCGAGCCGGCCGGGGGGAAGCGGCCTGCCGTGGTCGTCGTGGACTTCGACGACCACACCGGGCAGCGGCGTGCCGCACCCGACCGGATCGGTCGGGGGCGCCAGCGCGATGTTTCCGGCCTCGGTCGCTCCGTAGCCGTCGAGCAGGTGCCGGCCCGTGCGGGCGTGGAACCGGGCCGCCAGGTTGCTCCCCAGCGGCGCGCCGCCCACGCACCAGGCTCGTACCGTCTCCAGCGCGTTCATGAGGGCGGGGCGGCGGTCGAGCACGTTGAGCAGGCTGTAGTAGGTCGACGGGGCTCCGTCGACGATGGAGAGGCCGTGGTCGACGCCGACCGCGAGCGCACGGTCCAGGCGCGTGGTCGGCCCGTAGACCACGAGCGTGCCTCCGCCCAGCCACCAGCAGAGGACCAGGGACAGACCGTACTGGTGGGAGTACGGCAGGATCGGCAGGAAGACGTCGTCAGGCCGGTACCCCATGCGTTCCGCACTGAGCGCGAGGTTGTCCAGAATCGAACGGCCGGAGCGGACGATGCCTTTGGGGCTGCCGGTCGTACCCGACGACCAGGAGATCGCGGCGTCCTGGCGCCGTGCCCAGCTCGCGACATCGGGCACGGCCGCGGTGTTCGAAGCGGGGCGCGGCACCGCGGTGCGGCCCGTACCGTCGCTGATTTCGAGCACCACGCGCGCCTGGGCGCGGATCTTCGACCGCTGTGACGGGGTGGCGCGATGATCGGCCAGGACCACCGAGGCGTCGAGGTGAATGAGCGCGAGCAGAGCGACGACCCATTCCGGGGAATTGGCCCCGCTCATCATCACCCGCGAACCGAGCCCGACGCCACGGTGTGCGAGGAGTTCGGTGGCGGCGAATACGTGGGCCGTGATTTCGTCGGTTTCCCAGATGTGTCCATCGGGCGAGATCAATCTCCTGGAAACGGGCAACTTGTGCTCCTCAAAACCAGGTGGTTCAAATTGACTGTCCCACATCCGAAGAACGGTGTCGAGTGCTTCGGTGAAATTCCACTACCTGTGAGGGGTGATTGAGTGTGTAGTGACGGAAGGGGAATATGGGGTGTGAGGTATTCTCAATAGAAATCATTTAATATGGCCATTGAGGGTGAAGGTGGAGCGGGCAATGCCGCCGATCAGGTCACCACCGCCACCGGCACACACGCCGCCGGACCCGACTCCTTGCTCGGACCGATCGGCCGGATGGTCCTGGACAACCTGCTGCCCACCGCGCGGCGCCAGCGCGTCAAGGCCCGCAGCCGCAAGAACCCAACGAGCAAGTACGGGCCGATCGCAGGAAAACACCCGCAGACCACCCAGACCCACGCCCTTTCCGTCGAGATCCACGTCACGGAAGACGGACTTGCATCACGCCGCCGCCGGTAAACGCAACGGCGTTGAAGTCCTAGTTGTATTCGAACCAGGTCAGGATGGCCTTCACCCGGCGGTTGTCCTCGCCGGAGGGCATGCCGAGTTTCAGGAAGACGTTCCCCACGTGTTTGGCCACGGCGGCGCCCGAGAGGAACAGCTCTGCCGCGATCTCCGCGTTGGAGCGGCCTTCGGCCATGAGAGCGAGCACCTCCTGTTCGCGGGCCGTGAGCCGGGCGAGCGGGCCCCGCGGCGGGTCGGCGCGGGTGACGTGGCGAACCACCTCGGGGTCGATCACCACTCCGCCGCCGGAGACCGTCTCGACGGCCCGCAGGAAGTCCGCCACTCTGCCCACCTTCTCCTTGAGCAGGTAGCCGACTGCCCCGTCGGCGCCCGGGCCGTTCAGGAGTTCGCGCACGTATGGGCCCGTGACGTAGGCGGAGAGGACCAGTACCGGCAGGTCCTGGTGCCGCGACCGAATGTCGATCGCGGCCCGGAGTCCGTCGTCGGTGTTCCCGGGCGGCATGCGAACATCCGTGATCACCAGGTCGGGGGCGGCTCCGGCGGCGGCGAGGTCGTCGACAGCGGCGACCAGTTCGTCGGCGTCCTCGCATTCGCGGATCACGTCGTGGGCACTGGAAACCAGGATCTCCCGGATTCCGGCGCGTATCAGCAGACTGTCGTCCGCCAGGATGATTCTCACAATCGATTTCCCATCGCTTTTCCCTGTCGAATTCCGTCACCACGAGGGTTGGGCCGGGGCGGATGCCACGACCTCCGTTCCGCCGCCCGGCGGGCTGATGATTTCGAGGTTCCCACCGACGCTTCGCATCCGCTCACGCAGCCCGGAGAGCCCGGATCCGGTGCTGATCCGCGCGCCGCCGGCGCCGTCGTCGCCCACCCGGACGCGGACGCCGCTCTCGGTGCACCGCATCTCGATCCGGGCGCTCCCGACGCCCGCGTGCTTGGCGATGTTCGTCAGGGCCTCGGAGACCGTGAAGTACACGGCCGTGGCGATCGTCGAGGAGAGCCAGGCGTCCGTACCGGTGCTGGTCAGTTCGACCTGCAACGGTGATCTGGCCACCAGTTCCCGGACGGCGGCGATGAGACCGAGATCGCTCAGTTCGCTGGGGTGGATGTCGCGCACCGTCTCCCTCAGCCGTTCGAGCGCGCGCTCCGCCTGGGCCTGGGCCTGGCGGGCCAGCTGGACGATCCGTTCCTGGTCGGTGGCCGTCGCTGCGGCTTCCAGGATTCCCAGGCGCATGACGAGGGCGACGAGTTCCTGCTGGGCGCCGTCGTGCAGGTCACGCTCGATGCGCCGGCGCTCGTTCTCGAAGGCCGCCGTCAGCGAGGCCCGGCTGGCGCGGACTTCCTCCAGTTTCGCGAGCAGGTCGGGGTTCCGGCTCCCCGAGAAGGCCCGCAGGAGCAGGTCGCGGAGCAGGGAGATGCCGGCCAGCGCGCCCACGGTGACCGCACCGAGGGCGATTCCCGCGGGCACCGCCACGAGGGTTTCCCACAGGGCGGCCGGGGTGAACGGGCCGACTTTCGCGGCGATGCCGAAACCCCAGAGGACGGGGGAGAAAACCAGCGCCAGAGCGCCGAAGAATCCGAAGAAGCCCACCAACAGCGAGAGCGCGGACAGGAGCGCGGCGGTGACGAACACGGGGAGGTCGGTCCTCCACACCGACCGTGTCCGCAGCCGGCCGGCCACCCACTGCGGCCAGCTGCGGCCGGCGGGTCGCAGCGGCATCGTCCGGACTCCGCACCACTGCGCCCTGGAGCGGTCCAGTTCGGCCACCACCGGAACCGAGACCGGCGCAGCGAGAACGGAAATCAGGAGAATCGGAAAGGCGGCCACTGCGACGAATTCGGTCAGCAGCCTCCGGGCAACACGAATCTGCGCCATGATCAACATTTTCGCACAGTTCGGATCGGTCGGGCGGTAGATCCAAGTCTACCTCCAATAGCAGTGCAGGAACCCGTGCACTCCACTGCCCGGCCCTGCTTTCCTTGGTTCATGCCAGTTTCCACTACCGCTCCCGTGCCGTGCATTCGTTTGCGCGGCCTTCGGACGGAATTCCCCATTCCCGGCCGCCGGGGCGAGACGACGCGCGTCCTGCACGACATCGACCTGGAGATTCCCGAAGGCCGGCTGACCGCCGTCGTCGGCCCCTCCGGTTCGGGCAAGTCGACGCTCCTGCTCTGCACGGCCGGGCTGGAGCGGGCGACCGCGGGGTCCGTCGAGATCCTCGGGACGGACGTCCGCTCACTCAGCCCCCGCAAGCAGGCCGCGTTCCGCAGCGAGAACATCGGCTTCGTCTTCCAGGAGTACAACCTCGTCAGCTCGCTGACGGTCGAGGACAACATCGCCCTGCCGGCGCGACTCGCCGGCCGCCGGGTGCCCAGGGCGCGGGTCGAGGACGCCATGGCGCGGCTCGGCATCGCCAAGTACGCGCGGCGACGCCCCGACCGCCTCTCCGGTGGCGAGCGCCAGCGCGTCGCGGTGGCCCGGGTGGTGGCGAACCAGCCGCGGATCGTCTTCGCCGACGAGCCGACGGGTGCGCTCGACCTCAAGTCGGGTCATGTGGTGCTCGACTGGCTGCAGGCGCTTCCCGCGCAGGGGAGCACGGTGCTCATGGTCACCCACGACCCTCATGCGGCCGCGCGGGCCGATCAGGTCGTGGTGATGGGGTCCGGGCGGGTACACGCCGTCATCCCCGGTGGCGACTCCCGCGCGGTGGGCGACGCCGTCCTCGCGGCGCAGTCGGCGGACGAAGCGGGCGGGGAGGAGTCGTGATCCGGCTCGTGCTGTCGGACATCCGCCTGCAGGCGTCGATGTGGTGGTGGACGCTCCTGTGCGCCACGGTCGGCGCGGCGTGCTCGGCGGGCTCGGCCATCGCGATGTTCACCGCCGTCTCGGCGGCGCGGGCGGCGGGTGACGCACGGATGGTCTCCGCGTCGATCGCCCTCGGCGGCAACATCGTCTTCTTCACCGTGCTCGCCGCCGTGGGCATCGTCGCCTCCGCGGTCGGTCTGACGCTGACGACCCAGCGGCGCGAGCACGCCCTGTGGGTGATCCTCGGGATTCCGCGCCACCGGGTCAGGTTCATCCTGCGGACGGAGCTGGTGGTGCTGGGCGCGGTGGCCGGCGCGCTGGCCGCACCGCTCGCCCTGCTGGTCGCGGGTGTCGCCCTCGCGCAGTGGAAGGGGACGGGTCTCGAACTGCACGGGGCCTCGGTCGGGTTCCGGTTCTGGTACGTCGGCGTGAGCGTGCTGTTCGGACTGGTTCCGTGCCTGCTCGGGGGCTGGGGCGTCACCCGGCGGGCCGCCAGGACGCCGGAGATGCGCGCCTTCCGGGACCTCTCCGATCCCCCGGCGCGGCCGGGCGTAGCCCGCGGTGGCCTCGCCCTGTGCCTGCTCGCCGGTGTGGTCGGGATGTGGGTCCCCGGCCTGGGCCTCGAACTCAAGGGCGGGCTCGCCCAGCGGACGGCCTTCGCGTTCGCCGGGAACCTCTTCCTCCTCTGCCTGCTGCTGCTGATGGGGCCGTGGGTGCTCACCCCGCTGATGAAGCTCTGGACGGCGCTGGTGCCCTCGCGCGGCGTCGCCTGGCACCTTGCCGTGCAGTCGTGCCGGGCCCGCGCGACGAGGAGCGTCACCACGGTGCTGCCCTTCGCGCTCTCCCTGTCGTTCGTCGGCCTCTTCATGGTGATGGGGAAGGTCATGCCCGGAGGCAGCGCCGGGCTGGACAACATCCTGGTCGTGCTGGGCTGGGTCTTCGTCGTGTCCTGGGTCGGGGGCCTCGCCGTGATCGCCCTCGTCGGGCGGGAGCGCGCCCGTGACTCCGCCGTCGTGACGGTGGCCGGTGCGCGGCCGGGCGTGGTCACCCGGTCGATCGTCTACGAGGGGGCGATCTACGCGGGGACGGCGATCGTCTTCGGCGCGCTGTTCGTCGCCGTGTCGAGTCTCACCATCGCCCTGGGAGCCCGGATCGACGTCGTCCGGGTCCTGGCGGGCCTCCCCTGGGCCACGCTCGGGGCGCTCGCCGCCGGGACGCTGGTCACCACCTGCCTCGCGCTGGTCCTGCAGGCGGCCCGGGTGTCGCGCACGGTCGCGGTCCGGGCGCTGCGCTCGTGAACCGGGGTGCGGGAATCCACACCACCATGTTCGTTGACGAAGGAAGAATTTCGATGAAACCGACCACGCGCACGCTTCTCGCCTTCGGCGCAGCCGCGCTCCTCGGCCTCGCCGCCACGGCCTGCACCACGGACGGCGCATCGGCCGACGCGACCGTGGAATCGAAGTCCTTCGACTTCGCCGGTGGCAGCCTGACCGTCAACTCCGGTTCCGCCGACCTCGCGCTGGTGGCCGCCGACATCGAGGGCGTTCAGGTGGAACGACGGGTCAGCGGCAGGAAGGTCGGCGGGGAGGTGGGGTCCGGCTGGCAGCTCGAAGGGGGCACGCTCACACTCTCGCTGGACTGCACGGGGATCTCGGTGGGCTGCAGCGCGAAGTACACCGTGAAGGTGCCGCGCGCCGTCGCCGTCACCGCCGAGAGCGGCAAGGGGCGCATCGAGGCCACCGGCTTCACCGCGGACTTCTCGGCCAGGACCGCCGGCGGCGACGTCCGGTTGTCGGACCTCCACGGAGCCAAGCTGGCCCTGGAAGGCGGCGACGGAAGCATCAAGGGCGACGGGATCTCCGCCCGGTCCGTCAGCGTCACGTCGCGGAACGGCAACGTCGACCTGGGCCTGGCCGCCGTGCCCAACCTGGTCGACGTGCAGAGCAGGGACGGCAACGTCGAGCTGGGCCTGCCGGAATCGAAGTACGCGGTCCGCACGGCCGCGAAGAAGGGCGACGTCACCGTGAACGTCGCGAAGGACGACGCGAGCGGCCATTCCGTGGCCGTCCGGACCCGCAACGGCAGCATCGCCATCGGCAAGGGCGGGAAGTCCTAGCCGTCGCGCAGCAACCAGGCCGGAAGCGTTCGATCGAGCGCGAAATTCGAACAGGAAAGAACGAATGCCAAGCAACTCCCTCTCCGGAATCAAGACACCTCGGGTACGGCGGCGTACAGCCCTGGCGCTCGCCGCTTCGATGACGGCTGCCGTGGCGATGACGGCGTGCTCCCACAACTCCACGGACAACTCAGCCTCTCCGGCACCGGGTGCCACACGGGTAAGCGTCGACCTGCAGAAGCTCATGAGTACCGCGCCGTGGTCGTCGGGCCAGTGGGGCCTGCAGGTCGCCGATCTGCAGACGGGGAAGGTCGTCCAATCCAAGGGCGCCGATTCTCAGTTCATGACCGGTTCGACGGCCAAGACCTTCGCGGTCAGTGCTGCGCTCGATGTCCTGGGTGACGACCATCGCTTCCGTACGCCCGTGGTGCATTCGGGTACGGTCTCCGCGGACGGGCGGCTCTCCGGCGATCTCATCCTGGTCGGGAGCGGCGATCTGGCACTCGGTGGGCGGACCACCGCGTCAGGCGGACTGGACGTCCCCGACTTCGACCACTATGACGCCAACGCCGTACCCGGCATGGCGACCATCACCGAAGAGGATCCGCTGGCGGGTGTCAACGAGCTGGCTCGACAGGTCGCGGCCAGTGGAGTCCGCCATGTCGACGGCGACGTGGTGATCGACAACCGACTCTGGGATCCGGTGTCGATCGGCGGGGTGCCGGTCACTCCGGCCATCGTCAACGACAACCTGATCGACGTGCTCATCACGCCGGGCGCACCCGGCGAGCCGGCCAAGGTCGACTGGCGCCCGAAGACGGCCGCCTTCGGCGTCGACGCGCAGGTGACGACCACACCCGCCGGAAGCAAGCCGACGGTGACGACCGAAAGCGTGAGTCCTGGTCATATTCGGGTCCGAGGTTCCGTGCCCGCGGACGTGAAGGCTCCCTTCGTGACGACCTACCAGGTTCCCGACCCGGCGGCGTTCGCCCGCACCGTCCTCATCGAGGCACTCGCCAGAAACGGCGTCAGCGTATCCGCCCCCTCGCTGGGAGCGAACCCCGACAGCAAGCTTCCTCCGTCGGCGGAAGTGAGCTCGCTGCCCGTATCGGCGACCTACACTTCTCCGCCCTTCAAGGAGTACGCAAAGCTGATCAACAAGGTCAGCCACAACCTCGGGGCGAACCTTCTGCCGCCGCTGATGGCAGCACACAACGGGCAACGAACCTATGCGGACGGCATGAAGATCGAGAAGGAGTTCCTCGCTCACTCAGGTGTGGATCCGAATTCGGTGAGCCTCGTCGATGCCCAGGGCCTCCCCGGCGACAAGGCGACGCCGACTGCCCAGGTGGCGCTGCTGCGGCACCTGGCACGACAGGACGACTTCGACGTCTTCTACGACTCCATGCCGAGCATGGGCGTCGACGGTTCGCTTGCCGACGTCATCGAGCGCACCGATCCCGCCGCAGGACACATCCGTGCGAAGACTGGCACCCTGGTCAGTTCCTACCAGGGCAAGCTGGCTCTCGGCACGAAGGCGCTCGCAGGCTATATCGATGCGAAGGACGGTCGCCGCTACGCCTTCGCGATCTACGTGAACAACATTCCGGTGCCCAGTGACTCCGTGAGCGATGCCATCGACCTCGCGCTCAAGGCCAACAAGCAACTGGGAGCGATGGCCGCCACCATCTACAAGTCGCCCAAGGCGTGATGGGCAGCCCGAGCAGGTGATCGATTCAGCAGCCGGAGACCAACGCCGTTGCGTTTGCCGGCGGCGGCGTGCAGCGGGACCCCTGGTTCTTGATCATCTTGCTCGACACAAGTGATCTACCAGAGGTCCCGCTCCTCGTCGTCAGGGACTTGACCAGCCGCCGAACAGCCAAACGCAACGGCGTTTTCCTCAACGGGTGTGGGCGATCTGCGAGTTGACCGCGCACCACTGGCCCTTCTCCATGTCTCCGGTCGTGTTGTCCGGCACGTCGAAGGCGGCTACGGCACCCGGCTGGAAGACCAGGACCATGCTGGAGCCGCCGTAGCTGAAATATCCCAGCTCGTCGCCCTTGTCGACGTGCTGCCCCGGCGTGACCCCGATGGTGAGCGAGGAGATCTCGGTGATGCCGATGGGCATCACGCAGACGATGCCGACGGGGTCGGGGCTCTTGACGAAGATCAGGGCGCGGGCGTTGACCGAGGCCTCGTAGATCTGGGACTGAACTCCGGCATCCTCGTCGTGGCCCGCCGATTCGAGTTCGGTGAACGTCAGCCCCTCGACCACCCGGGCGCTGATGACCGTACCGCTGACCGGGGTGTGCCAGCGGTGGTAGTCGCCGCCGGAGAGGAACGACTGGTAGACGTCGCCTCCGACGAAGCCGTCCGTCAGATCGCTGCCGTCCAGCATGTCGTAGAGGGAGTAGCGCTGGCCCTTGACCCAGAACTCGTCGGTGCGCCGCACGTTGCCCTGGATCTTGACCACCCTGCCGTCGTTGGGGGCGACGATGACCTTGGGATCCGTGCTGCCCGCGACCGGGCGTTTGCCGGGCCTGACCTCCCGGTGGAAGAAGTCGTTGAACGAGGCCAACCCACCGTAGGGCTGGGTGAAATCGACTTCGAAGTCGTCGAGCTTGAGCTCCTTCCTCGCATCCGCTGACAGCCACTGGTCGGTGGTCAGCACCTCACGACTGGCAGGGCTGTCCAGGTACGTGCACCACTCCTGCAGGATCCCCACGAGCGCCCTGTTGAGGTCCCTGTTGCGGAAGATCGCCTCTCCGGCCGGCGTGTACATCATGTCGACGAACAGGGCGGACATCGGAAAGTGGATCTTGTCGGTGTAGCGCGGGGCCCAGGTGACGATGGCGTCGAGGTGGTCGAGCAGGCCGGGAATGTCGCGCACCCTGCCCTTCCAGCTCTCCAGAGCCTGCTCGATCATCAGGCTCACGTACATCCGCACCACGGGATCCCGGTCGATCAGCCTTGCCAGCTCGGCCACCGAGTTGTGCCGGACGATGGCGCCCTGCGTCTGCTGCCGCTCGACGTACCCGCCGAGTTCGTCCAGCCAGGCGTGGACGACGGCCCGGTCCGGCGGAAGGTACCCGGCGGACCGGGCGAACGAGTTCTGGTAGCGGGCCTCAATGGCCTGCTCGGTGCATTGGTTACCGTTACTGTGCGTCACTGGGTTCCCTTCGCCCTGGCTGGTGAACTGAACGCATGGGGAGGGCCTGACTCCGCGTCCACATTCGGCAGCACGACCTCGATCTGCGGCGCGCGGTGCTGTGCGGCCCGAACGAGGTTCTTTCGGAGCGACCTCGAACCCGCCCACTCCCCGATAGCATTATCTGCACACGATCTATCTGATGTCCACTTGAGCCGTTACGCAGAGTCACTCTCATGCGCGCCGCTGGTGTCGGCGGCCAGGCGCGCGGTCTGCCCGTAGTGGACGAGCCAGGCCACCTGCTTGCTTCCCCGCCGGCCGACCTTCTGGCACCGGCGTCCGCCAGGCTGCGCCGCCGCGCACGGCCGGTCGGGCGCAGCGGCTCCGCATTGTACGGGGAGTGCCGCCGGGTATTGCCCCGTCGGATTCCTTGGGTCAAGGTGAGACCGGTGCGGCAACCGGCCTGGGCGTGCCGCGAGTTGGCCACGGAGGTGCCATGGGTTCCGAAGCAGCTCACTCCGAAAGCCGCAAGGCCGCGCCGGGCGGGGCACGAGTGCGCGACGTGGTCCGTGACGTGGTGGCCGAGGCCGCCGCAGAGGAACTGCCGCTCGTGACGTGGCTGACTCGGTTCGACGACGCATCGGCCGTGCGCCGGCTCGCGGGCCGCAGCCGGAGCGAACCACTGGGCTTCGGCCTCGGCGAAGTCGCCGCGCTGGTGACCCCCGTGGTGTGGCTGGCGCTGGACCAGGTGGGGCAGAGGATCGCGGACGCCGCGGTGGACGGCGCCGCCAAGGGGCTGAGAGCCGGGCTGCGCAAGGTCTTCCGCAAGGGGGCCGCGCCGGTGACGATCCCTCCGCTGACGCGTGAGCAGCTCGTCGAGGTGCGGCAGTCGGTGCTGGACTCGGCCGCGCAGCGGGGCCTGGCGGAACAGCGCGCGTCGGCGATCGCCGACGCGGTGGTGGCCCGGCTGGCCCTGGCCGACCCGGCCGAACCCGACCCGGCGGTCGACGGCGAGGCGCGATGACCGACGCGCCCGCCGACGCCGCCCCCGACGCAGGCCCACGGCAGGCCCCGGCTCCGCCCGACGAGCGGGTCCTCGCCGCCGGCACCACCCTGCGCTTCGTTCTGCTCCTGCTCCTGTTGGCGGCGGCCGGCGCCAGCATGGTCCCGAGGACCGTCTGGCAGCTCCTCGCCTCCTCCCAGCAGGCCGACAAGGAGATGGCCTGCTGGCTGGCCGCGGGCCTCGACCCGGGCGCACCCATGAATGCCGGCTACGTTCTGTCCACCCGGAACCAGTCCGCGCTCAAGGTGTGCGCGGCGCGCTACGTCCAGAACTTCGACGGGGTGTCCGTCGCCGTGGGCGCGTTGCTGGTCGTCGTGGTTCTCACGGCGTACTGGTTGCTGCCGGTGTGGAAGGCACGCCGTTCCCGGGTCGTCGCCCTGGAGGAGCTGGACACGACCGGACGGCTGCGGCAGCAGCTCGACGAGCTGGTGGATACGGCCGGGCTCGCCCGCACGCCCCGGTTCGTCGTCGACCCGGTCGTGCCGGAGGTCGGCGCCGTCGTGTTCGGCCGCTGGCGCAACCCCACGGTCTGCCTGTACGGCGGGCTGTTCGCCACAAGCGGCACGGACCGGGACCGGTTCCGTGCCGTGGTCCTGCACGAGCTCGCGCACCTGCGGAACAAGGACATCGGCATCACCTACGCCACCGTCGCCCTGTGGCGCGTCTTCCTTGTGCTGGTCCTGCTCCCGTGGGCCGCAGTGGGCGTGAAGAACCTCTTCTTCACCGGAACCGCGGACGTCCGGGGGCAGTTCGCCCCGTTCAACACGCACGAACTGGTGCTCGGCCTCCTGATCGCGGTGTCCGTCCACCTCACGCGGGCCGGGATCCTGCGCAACCGCGAGATCTACGCCGACCTCATGGCGGCCCGCTGGGGCGCGAGCCGGGAGTCCTGGAACGTCCCCGTCCGGCCGGGCTCCGGCCGCGCACTGCCGCGGGCCCTCGCCGCGTTCGTCGAACTCTGGCGCACCCACCCGTCCTGGGAACTGCGCCGGACCTCCCTGACCGACCCGAAGGCATTGTTCGCGCTGGACGCCCTGCCCCTGTTCCTCACCGGGCTCGCCGCCGACATCCTCGTCTGGCAGCTCGGAAGCCTGCCCTACGAGGCTTTCCCCGCGAAAGCGGTCCTCATCGCGACACTCGTCGTCGGCATCGGCGGCGTCGCCCTGTGGCGCGCCGTGGTGTACGCCGTCCTCACCGGCCGGCCGACTCCACCGGGATGGCCCGCTGGCCTGTGGCTCGGCACCGGCGTCGTCGCGGCCGAACTGCTCGGCCCAAGGGCGGCCTGGAACCACTGGTGGCCCAACCACCCCGAAGCCCTGCTGGTCCTCGTCGCCGCGCTGGTGCTGGCGATGACCTGGACCGCACAGAACGCCGAGTGGTGGATTGCCTCCTGGCGCGGGCGCTCGCTACGCCCCGTCATGGTCGTGGGCCTGGCCGCCGCCTCGCTGGCCCTCGCCTGCGTGCTGTACTGGTGGTACGCGCAGGGCGAGGTCCTGACCGACGGGTGGCCGTTCACCACGGCCGGGCTCCTGGGCTCGTACGGTCTGTCCGGGCTGCCGCCGGCGCACATCGGCCCGCTGCTGGAGGTCATCGCGGTGGTGGGCGTCCTGCCCGGCGCCGACAGCGAGGCCCACAGCCTGTGGTGGGCCGAGGCGCTGCTCTGGATGCTGCCGTTGCTCGCGCTGGCGCTGCGCCGGCCGGGGCGCCGCGCGAAGTGGCTCGCCGAAGCGCTGCCGGGGGCGGCTGACGCACAGCCGAACATGGACGCACAGCCGAACACGGACGTACCGCCCGGCCCGGACGCACCGCCGCCCTCGCCCTCGCCCCTGTCCCTGGCCGTGTCACCGAACGCCGCCGCGCTGCCCGGCCCGGGCAGGCTCCTGGTCGCCGGCCTGGCGGGCGGGCTGCTCTGCTGGGCCGCCCTGGCCGCGGCGAAGGCCCACATGCACACACCGCGCCCGGCGGCCGTGCGGATGACCGGCCCGTTCCAGATCACCTACCTGATGTGGCCGATCCTGGTGATCTGCGCCGCGATGGCACTGACCGCCGTGGTCGTCGCCGCCGTGACGAGGGCGGCCTGGCTGCTCGCCGGGCTCGTCACAGCCGGCGTCGCCGGCCTGATCGGGATGGTGGGCACCTTCGTTCTGGCGAGTGCGGACGGCTGCCTCGGCCCGTTCAACGTCATGACCAACACCTGTGGGTGGAGGCCGGGGGCGGTGTGGAGGCTGGTGGAGATCGCGGCGGCCTACACGCTGACCCTGGGGATATTGGTGGCGGCCCTGGCCGCCTTCGTGGGCCGGGGGGCGGGCCTGCTGTGGCGGCGCGTCCGGGCCGGGCTGCGCCCCGTCGCGGTACCGCCTGACGTCGCGCCGCCCGTCGCGGTGGGGCTGCCCCGCCGGAGGCGGCGGTATGGCGCCCGGGTGGCGGCCGTCGCGGCTGTCGCGGCCGTGGTGGCCGGGGCCGCCGGCGCAGCGGTGACCGTCGCCCAGCTGCCCGGCTCGGGCAGCGGGAACGCCCAACGCGCGGAGTCGATGCTGGACCAGACGAGGAGCGCTCCCTCGGCGGCGATCGCGCTGGCCCAGAACCAGGCCTGGGCGGCGGTCGGAGGCCTGGACCACATCAACGAGTTCAACGCGGCGCAGCGTGACTTCGCCGCCGCAATGGGCGGCGCCGCGAACGCCACCTCCGACGCTCAGGTCGAGGCGGAGCTGCGCACAGTGGGCGGCACCTGCGAACAGCTCGCCGGGGCGACCCGGCGGGCCGACGAGTATTTCACGGTGCCCGACCCGACGGGACAGCGGCTGTGGTCCCGACTGCTGCTCGGCTACCAGCAGTTGACCACTGCGTGCCGGAACCTCGTGGACCGGCCGGACATCGTCGCGAACGGCTATGCCGCCGGGGCGGCGCAGCGCGCCGCCGTCGACGCGGGGAGCCGGATGGTCTCCTGGCTCGCCGGATCGGGCGCGGTGGTCCGGCGAACCCCACCCCGATGACCCGCGACCACCGCGGCCCAATCATGACCGTGCCCGTCGCCCCTGCCGCGCTTGGTGCCGGCCGTCGGCGGGGCTCCGGGAGGCGTCGTGGGAAACCTGGATCGGCTGCCGATCCAACTGGATGACGTGGAGGCGGCACGGGTCGTCTACGTGGAGGCGTATGGGGCGGCGCCACGGGACGGCACCGCGGAGTCCTGCGAGCGTGCGGAGCGGTGAGCCCTTCGATCTGCTCGACGAGCGTCACCGCGGTGCAGACGTCGTTCGGCGCCCGGACCGCGCTCCGGCCCGCCTCGGCTCAGCCCCAGGCGTCCATCAGGGAGGTGACGTAGGCGTCCAGCCGCTGCTCCACGGCTCGCGTCGTCAGCTCCGTCCTCCCTGCCTCCCGCCAGGGCTGCGCCACCGACCGCACCTCCTCCGAGCACGCCAGTCCGTCCCGCACCCGCCAGTACAGCCGCTCGCCCGCGGTCGCGGCCAGCACCCCGCCGGCCTCCTCGTACGCCTCGGCGAACCGCTGACCCCACGCCGGGCCGTGCAGCAGCGCGAGATTGGTGGAGCAGTGCGCCACGTCGAGATCCGCCGGGCCCCAGGAGGCCGCCGCCCAGTCGACGACGCCGGTGATCCGCGCACCTGCCGGCCCTGGGGGCGGCACGTCGAACAGCACGTTGCCGGGTTGGAAGTCCCGGTGCAGGAACCGCCCTTCACCGGGCGGCGCGGGCCTGCGGATCACGTCGATCGCCGCGGCCCATGCCTCCGCGTCGGCGTCCTTCGGCACGACGACGGTGTCGGCGGTCGTCAACGCCACATAATCCCGGGGTCGTTCGGCGGGCCGCAGCGCATGGATCGCCACGAGCTGACGGGCCAGCAGCGGGACGCGTGTCTCCACCCCCTCATCGTCGAGGACCGTCCGGCCCGCCAGATGGGTCATGAGGAGCGACGGATACTCGCACTGCGCGGCGCTCGGATCAACCGCGACCAGCGCGGGAGCCGGCACGCCGGTCCCCGCCAGCAGGGCCAGGGCGCCGGCCTCCCTGTCCAGCCAGTCCTCGGCGCGCGCCACGGAGAACGGGTCGACGAAACTCCGCAGCACCAGGTCGCGGGTGCCTCCGTCCCGCGTGCCGATGGTCAGCCTCCGCATCTCGGCAGTGATGCCGCCGTGCAGCGCCTCGATTCCGACGATCCGTTCGCCGGCCTCCAGGTGCCGGCGCACCCAAGCCAGCGTCAACGGTCGGACGGCTGACGCTTCGTCATGGTTGGTCACCGCGCCACCTCATCATCCAGGCGGCAGCGCGCGCAAAGGACTTCAGCGTCCGGCGGCATCGCAGCTGCCACCGCCACCGCCACCGTCACCGCCATCGAGGAGGCCGGGGCCTCATCGCAGCTTCCCGAGCGGAGCGCCCTGACGGCGAGCCGTCCCGGCCGACCAGGAGTCCTCATGCGCACTGTCGGCCTGTGTGCGGGGCGCATAGGCTCCCTGGCCATGAAGGTGCTGATCTCTGTTGACATGGAGGGCATCTCGGGGATCGTGCATCCTGCCGAGACGAATCCGGATCGCCATGACTACGAGCAAGGCCGTGCGCTGATGATGGCCGACGCGAACGCCGTGATCGCGGGTGTCTTGGACGTCGAGCCGACGGCTGAGGTGTGGGTTGCCGACGCTCACGGGTCTTTCCGTAACCTGCTGCCGGCGGAACTCGACCGGCGGGCCCGGCTGGTTCGCGGAAAGCCACGCTCCCTGGGCATGCTCGGTGGGCTCGACGAGCACACTGACGCGGTGTTGTTCGTCGGTTACCACGCCCGTGCCGGCAGTGGTCCAGCTGTGCTGGCGCACACGATGAGCGACGCCATCCTGGACGTTCGCGTAGCCGGCCGTTCCTTGGGCGAGATTGGTCTCAACGCTGCCATGGCCGGGCATGTGGGTGTGCCAGTCGTACTGCTCAGTGGCGATGACGCCGCCTGCGCCGAACTGAGTGATCTGGTGCCCTCGGCTGTCACCGTCGCGGTCAAACAAGGCATCGGCCAGGCCGCTGCCGTGGCACTGCACCCTGAGGAAGCCCGAGAGCGTCTGCACCAGGCGGCCGTCGAAGCTGTCAGAGCGCGAACGACGGTCCCGCCACTTGTTCTTGCCGGGCCCCTTGAAGTCGAGGTCGACCTGCACAGCCCCTACATGGTTGACCTGGCGACACTCGTGCCAGGTGTCTCACGCGCTGAGGGTGGCCGGACGGTCACCTTCACTGCCACAGACTTCGCCGTCGCCTACCGGCTGGTCCTGCTGCTCGTACAACTCGCGAGCATCAAGCCCGGCTAGAGCCCGCCCTTGAGGGGGATCGTTACGGCGCGTCCGGCCTCGGACTCACTCCTGGGTGTGACGGGCCTGGGCGGAGATTCTGGGTGTCAGGGGCATCCGGTTGGATGAGCACGTGACTGTCTATGACGTAGCTCGTCAGTTCCCTTCCATCGCCGACCTGCGGAACCTTTGCCGCTCGCTGGCGATGCTCGATGCGATCCTGAGCCCGGACTGGGAGGGCCGGTGCTACTCCTTCAACGCAGGCTGGGCCGACGGCGAGGAGATGGCCTCGATGCGGAACGGGTCGGGGGACGAGTACTCCGTCGTCTTCTCGGAGGCCGGGGCCTATGCCCGCGGCTTCGACCACGAAGCACCGACGAGCCCGTACGGCAACGAGGGCGAGACCTGGCCGGGGGTGATCGACGATGTCCCGGAGGTCTTCAGGCCCTTTGTCGAGGAGCCGGCGTTCACCGACGAGGACGACGTGCCCGTCGTCACGGCCTGCCTGTGGCGGGGGGCGACGGACGATCGGTGGCAGCACGGCGTGATCGACTTCCCCGCCGGTTTTTCCGACCCCGACGGGGCCACGGGCCTGTTCGAGCTCCTGGTCGACCGTTCGCCGGCAGCGTTCCAGCGCTTCGCCGAGAACTACTACGAGGTCCCCGTGGACCTGGAAGCGGTGCGCGATGTGTATGCCCTGCGACCGCTGAGCCAGGAACTCGTGTCGTCACTCAACGCGGAGGTCACCCTCGCGGACCTGGCCGAGGACATCGCCGAGATCGGCTACCCGCAGCCGGTCCGGGACGCGACCTGAGCTTCAACGGCCGGTGACTCGCTGGGGAGCCCAGCCGGATGGTGATCGTAGGTGGTCGCCTGCGGCGTATCGGGAGGCAGCGCGCCACTGCCCATCGGTAGTTCTTCCAGATGAGCCGCTGCCCGCCAGGACTGGACGTCGGCGGGTGCCCTGATGGCGCGAATGGGTGGGTGGGTCCGGTTCTGGATGAACTCGCTCGTGTTTCTACGTGGCAGCTTCCTGGCCTTCGACGATGGAAGTCAGGCCGTCGAGGAGTGTCTTGAGGCCGAATTCGAAGAGCGCGTCGAGGCGCAGGTCGTAGCCGTCCTCGAAGGCTCCGACCACCTTGGTGAAGGCCGGGAAGCGGCCGGATTCCACCAGTTCCTGGAGGGCGGGGGCGCGGCTGTCCATCCACTGGTCTTCCGACTGGCCCGTGGCGGCTTCGGCGTGCGCTTCCATCTCCAGGTGCACCGCCAGGCCCTGGACATGGCTGTAGAGCAGGACGTGGATGTCGAACAGCGTCGTGGGGTCGAGTCCGTGGCCGTCGAGGGCGCTCAGCACCCACTCGCCGTGGACCATCAGATTGGGCACGAGCAGCGGGCGCGTGAGGGAGCCGAGCTGCGCCAGCCACGGGTGCTGCCGGTACAGGCTCCACAGGGTCCGGGCGCCCAGCTCGATGCGGGTACGCCAATCCTCGGGGGCGTCGGGGGCTTCTGCGGGGTAGGACTTCTCGCCGAACGCGGCGTCGGCCATGCGCAGGACGAGGTCTTCCTTGCTCGGGACGTACCGGTAGGTCGACATCGCCGCGACGCCGAGGCGGGCCGCGACGCCGCGCATGGAGAGCGCCGGGAGCCCTTCGGCGTCGGCGATCTCGATGGCGGTACGGACGATCCGGTCGAGGCTCAGCTCCTGCTCTTGCTCGGGGTCCGGGGCGGGTGGCGGGCGCCTGCGGGCCGGTGCGGCGGGGGTGGTTCCGGCGACGACCGTGCCGATCCGGGGCCGGGCCTCGACAAGTCCCTCCAGGCGCAGGGTGGTCAGGGCTTTGGTGGCGGTGGCGAGCGCGACGCCCCATTCCGCGGCGATCTGCCGGGTTGAGGGCACCCGGTCCCCGGGGGCGAGTTCACCGTGCGCGATGCGCCGCCGGATCGCGGCGGCGATGCGCAGATAGGGCGGATCGCCGGCTGTCCCTGTGGTCTTCGTCACGACCTGCCGCCTTCCTTCTGTGTACTAGGACAGAGGGTAGCAGCGGCAACGCCGAACGGAAGGGGACTGCTCTAGTACACGTCGCGTAGACGGCTGGTTGAAGGCTCTGCGCGTACGGCGTACGTTCAGGGCGCGTACACCGTACATAGCACTGGAGGAGCTCCTCATGCAGACCGTACTCATCTCCGGCGGCGGAATCGCCGGGCCCGTCCTCGCCTACTGGCTGCGCCGCCACGGATTCGCGCCCACTGTCGTCGAACGCGCTCCGGGCCGGCGCCCCGGCGGCCAGGCCGTGGACATCCGCGGTGTCGCGCTGGAAGTCGTGGAGCGGATGGGCCTGCTGGAGCAGGCGAGCCGCGTACGGACCCGGATGCGCGGCATGTCGATCCTCGGCCCCGACGGCCGCGAGGTCGACCGCTCCACCGAGGCGACCTTCAGCAGCGGACGGCTCGACAGCGAAGACATCGAGGTGCTGCGCGAGGACCTGGTGAGGATGGTGTACGAGCACACGCGCGCAGGCGTCGAGTACCTCTTCGGCGACAGCATCGCCGCGCTCGACGAGGACGACACCGGCGTGCGCGTCGACTTCGCGCACGGACCGTCCCGCAGCTTCGACCTCGTGGTCGGGGCTGACGGCCTGCACTCCACCGTACGGCGCCTGGCCTTCGGGCCGGAGGAGCGTTTCGCCCATCACCTGGGCAGCTACCTCTCGGTGTTCAGCGCGGACAACTTCCTCGCCCTGGACAACTGGCAGGTGTGGCTGCGGGACGGCGACGCGGGCTTCGGCATCATGCCCGTACGCGACAACACCGAACTCAGGATCGCCTTCGGCTTCGAGTCCGCCCCCCTCGCCCACGACCTCCGCGGCGGCGGCGCCCTCCGGCAGCTCGTCGTGGACAAGCTCGTATCGATGCGTTGGGAAGGGACCCGCTTGGCCGAGGCCGCCCGGAAGGCCCCCGACTTCTACTGCGACGCCATGGCTCAGATCCGCATGGACCCGTGGTCGCGGGGCCGGGTGACCCTGCTCGGAGACGCCGGCTACTGCCCTTCCCCCCTCTCGGGGCAGGGCACCAGCCTGGCCCTCGTGGGCGCCCACGTGCTGGCCGACTGCCTTGCCCGGGCCGGCGGCGACCACCGCGCCGCATATGCCCGCTACGAGCGGCGGATGCGCCCCTTCGTCACCCTCAACCAGGCCCTGGCCACCGAGAGCCCCGGCGGGCCCGCCTCGCAGGAATCCGTCGCGCACGCCAAGAACGCACTCTCACTGGACGGCTGAGCCCTGCCCGGCGCAGGCGTCGGCCCCCTCTACCAGGAGGGGGCCTCTACTGCTCCTGCGACTTACACTCTCGTTCTTGACGCCTGTTCATGCTTCGTTGGTGCCGTCCGTGCTCACTGGCCGGACGGAGCGAGCGTCGCGTACGACGCGGCGTGATGTTGTTCCGAGAGCGACCCCCGCTGGGGCCTCCGTCCGTGCGCAGTCGGATCGGACGGTTCGTTTCACCCGGGTTTGCTCGGGGTGGGGCCGCTCCTCCGGATGGGGCGGTGATGCTCCCGAGCTCCCTGCTTTCCGTGGGGCTCTCGCCCTACGCGGCTTCCAGGGGACACCCCCCAGCGTGCGCCTTGTCGGCCGCGGAGGCAACCCCAGCAGGGCCTTCACCGAAGGTGACGGCGGAAGGGCGTGGTGTCGCCGGGCCGCGCGTAGGCGAGCAGGTGGCCGGGCTCGCGCTTTCAGCCGGTGGGGGTGCCGATCTGGTCGCGTTCGAGCGCGGAGCGCAGCCGGCGGAGGGCCTGGGCGGCGGCGGCCGTCGTGGACTGGTCGAGGGTGCCTTCGACCAGTTCGCTCAGGCCCGCGGTGAAGGTCGCCTCGGCGGCGTCGAGGAGCTGGGAGCCGTCGTCGGTCAGGGCCAGGAGTGAGGACCGGCGGTCCGCCGGGTTGGCCTGGCGGACGATCCAGCCCTGCTTCTCCAGGCGGTCGACGCCCTTGCTGGTCGCGCCGGCTCCGATGGCGAACTCCGCGGCGAGGTCGGCCACCCGGGCCCCCGGGTGCTCGCGCAGGAACCGCAGGAATTCGAACTGCGAGGTCACGATGCCGTGCCGCTCGCGCAGGCGGTCGTTCAGCGCGTTGTACAGGCGCGTCTCGCAGCGGACGAGATCCGCGAAGAATCCCTGGAGGTCGGCGGCGCCATCCGATGTATATTCCACGGCATATAGTGTAGAGGAAGCCATTTCATAGGAGGAACGCAGATGAGCAAGGAACAGCTCGCCAAGATCGACGCGATGCTCCGCCGGCCCCGACCGGAGGGCCAACGCTCCGTCGAGGAGCTGCGCGCCGGGTTCAGGGCGCTCATGGACACGATGATCGTGCCGGACGACGTCCGCACCGATCAGACCGCGCTCGGCGGCCGGCCCGCCCTGCACGTCACACCGGACAACGGCGCGCGCCCGGGCACGATCCTGTACTTCCACGGTGGCGGCTTCGTCTTCGGCTCTCCCGAGACCGCGCTGTCGCTCACCGCGCAGCTGGTCTCGAAGACCGGGCTCGACGCGTACTCGGTGGACTACCGGCTGGCCCCCGAGCACCCGTTCCCGGCTGGTCTGGAAGACAACCTGAGCGCCTACCGCGCCCTCCTCGACAGCGGCCTGGACCCGTCCGCCATCGCGTTCGCCGGGGACTCCGCCGGCGGCGGTTTCGCGGTCACCACCGCCCTCGCCGCCCGCGACGCGGGCCTGCCGCTGCCCGCCGCGATCGTGGTCTTCTCCCCGGGCCTGGACGCCACCCGGAGCGGGGAGAGCATGACGACCAAGGAGGGCATCGACCCGATCTTCACCCGCGAGGCCGTCACACACACCGGGGCCATGTACCTCGCCGGCCAGGACCCCGAGCAGCCCCTCCTCAGCCCGGCCCTCTTCGCCGACCTGACCGGCTTCCCCCCGCTCCTCATCCAGGTGGGCGCCAACGAGATCCTCCTCGACGACTCCACCCGCCTCGCCACCCGCGCACGCGAGGCCGGAGTCGACGTCATCCTCGACATCACCGCCGACGCCCCCCACGTCTTCCAGGCCTTCGCCGGCGGCACCCTCGACGAAGCCGACCAGGCACTCGACCGCGCGGCCCTCTTCCTCACCCAGCGGATCCCGACCCCCTGACGTCCCGACCGCACAGGTGTGACGGGGCACCACCCGGAGACCGCGGCTGTGCGGACCTGCGGCCGGATAGTGTTCGGATGCAAAGGATCAAGCGATTCCGCCGGGCCGCGCCACGGCCCGCGGACATGGGGAGGTCAACGTGATCGTGGGTACCGGCCGCAGGCTCGTCCTGATCCGTCATGCGCAGGCCGAACGGGAGACGGCGGTCGACAAGGAACGGCGCCTCGACGAGCGGGGGCAGGAGGAGGCGTCCCGGGCCGGACAATGGCTCGCGGGTTCCGGCATCACGCCCGATCTCGCGCGGGTGTCCGGCGCCCGCCGGACCAGGGAGACCTGGGAACGCGTGGGCGCCGCGTTGCCGCGGCTCCCCGAGACGGTCCACGAGCAGGGGCTCTACGACCTCAGTGTGGAGATCCATCGGGGGGAGGCGGGGATCGGCGAGCTGGTCGCGATGGTGCGGGGGAGCTCGGACGACGTGGGCGACCTGGTCGTCGTCGGACACAATCCGAGCCTGCCCGAGCTGGTCCGGCTCCTCGTCGGAACGGCCGAGGGCGACCTCTCTCGGCGGGTGGAGGAGTCCGGGTTCCCGACGGCCTCCGTGGCCGTCCTCGCGTTCGACGGTTCCTGGCAGGGGATCGGGCCCGGAGCCGCGAGGATCACCGCGTTCTGGACGCCGTCGCAGGGCTGAGACGGTGCGCCTCGGGGCGTCGGTGCGTCCGGCCGTCCCATGAGGTGTTCAGCCGCCGCCGTCACAGGCTCAGCAGCAGGTCCCGGACCGCTGCCGGCTGGGACAGGAACGGGTGGTGGCCGGCGTCGAGCTCGACGACGTGGCCGGCCCGGCGGGCGAACTCGCGCTGCAACTGCGGCGGGGTGCCCCGGTCCTGAGCACAGACGAGGTAGGTCGAGGGCACCTGCTGCCATGCGGCCGCCCGGACCGGCTGCCCGGTCACCCGCACGCTCTGCCGGGCGAGGTGGCCCGCCGCCTGTGCCTGGACCTCGGGATCGCAGTCCTGGAGGAACGTGTCCACGAGCAGCTCGGAGCGGACCCTGAACGTGCCGGCGTCGGGGTCGACGTCGAGGAACGGGGCGGGGCGGCCGTCCCCGAACTCCGACAGGCTCTGTCCGACCTCGGGCAGATAGCTGGAGACCAGCAACAGGTGGCGCACCGCCCCGACCCCCGCGGCGGCTTCCGCGGTGACGACACCGCCGTAACTGTGGGCGACCACGACGGTCGGCTCGTCGCCGGCCTGCAGCACCCGCCGCACCGCGGCGACGTCCTCGGGCAGCCCCGGACCGCCGACGCCACCGGGCGGGCCCGCCTCGCCGCAGCTCGGTAGCGCCGGGGCGACGCTCGGAACCCCTCGTTCCTGAAGCAGGTCGGCGGCGCGGTGCCACCACCACGAACCGTCCCGCCCGCACGCCCCGTGCACGAACACGACCCTCATCGCCACCTCCGCGTCGACCTCGATCATGTCGTCGGTGGTCGCCGCGACTCGTGGCCCCGTACGGGCTGCGCGAGATCCCGCACGCCTGGATCTCGTCAGGCCCGCCCCGGAGTGCTGATCCTGGCCCCCTGGGCCATCCACTACAGCAACCTCGACGCCCTGCTGCGCCTCACCGTCCACGACGACACGGCCGCCTCCGGGCTGTTCCTGGAACCGGTGTGGAGGGCGAGCCTGCGGCCTGCGGAACTCGCAGCGGAAAGGGCCCTTCCGGTGGCGACCGACGGGGCCCTTCTCGTAGCTGGGCAACGCTCCGTTCCAGTACGGGCGAAGATCAGCCCGGACCGAAGTGCGGGCGTATCACTCGGTGTCGGTGGCTACCGGAACCTCGTCCTCCCGAATGATGATGTGATCCTCGCCCTCGATCTTGATTTCAGTGCCTGCGTACTTGCCAGACGGAGTCTTGCCCTCGGCGGACGCCGTCACCTTGCTGTCCTCGGCCATGTCTCCTCCTTCCGGCCGACACGGTGTCGGCCCGTGCTGATCCTGCCATGACCAACCGTCACCGGACTATCACCCTCGACAGATCGGAGGAGCCGTTTCGGCGCCAACTTGGCGGTGCCATCAGTTACCTGACGTGGCATGAGAACGTTGAGAAGTCCAAGGTGTGATCGGCCCGACAGGTGCCAGAGGGCGGCCGGCCGACCGGCAAGACGGCGCCCCTGAAGATCCGCCGTGTTCGCTGAGAATGGGCGAAACGGTGGCCGAGCCGGGACGGGCGCCCGAGGCCCTGAGGGTGTTCAACCTGACATGCCTCGCCGAAGTCCGGCTGGTACCAACGAAGTTGACCGGCGTCTCGGTAGAGCCGGGTCGAAATGCGCATGCGCTTCCGCAGGGCGTCTGCCATCCTCGGGCGCATGCCAGCCCGTAACCGCCGCCTGCCGCGCGGCCTGTCGTGGCCGCTCACCCCGACGGACATCCGCACCGTCCTCGGCGCGCAGGAGGCGGATGCCGTCGACCTGGATTTCGGCGACCGGCTCTGGGGGGACGGGACCGCGTTGCACGCCGAGTGGGTGCCACCCATCTCCGCCAACTACGGTGGCGGCATCCATCCCAGCTGGTGGTGCACCGTGCGGGTTCGTATTGCTCCGCTCCCGGCCACCGAACGGGCGGCGGCTCGACACGTCCTGCGGGAGATCGCCGTTCCCGAACTCGCGGCCTGGATCAGTGCCGCTCGGGACGCGCCGGAAGCCTGGACCCTGTCCCGGCACAGTCGTTCCTGGCGGCCTGAAGGCAGCACCACCGCTTACCGCGACGACCTGCGGCCGTACCTGTGAACCCTCGATCGACGGCCACGAACCGCCGTGCGGTCAAACCTCGGTGAGATCGGTCGAGGCAGGTTGAGGTGGGTCGCCGCCGCGTGGCCCAGGTCCGTCCTCGGACTTGGCCTGTCCCACCGGAGGGACGCGGGATCGGCCAACCGGTCGCCCACGGTGGACGGTTCGGCGTGTGGCGGATCGGATGGCACATCGGACATGACTGGCACTCCATGCGCCCGTCGGCGTCGGTGAAGGCCTGCCCGTCACCGACGCCGAGGCTCCTGCCGGTGGCACCGGTCCGGCCGAGCGCGTTGTTCAGCGCCCGGCCAGCGCGCCGCCGTTGACGTGCAGGGTCTGGCCGGTGATGTGCCCTGCGGCCGGTGAGGCGAGGAACAGCACGGTGCCCGCGATGTCCGCCGGGGTGCCGGCCCGGCCGTTGGCCGTCTGGGCGAGCAGGGCGGCACGGCGCTGGGGGATCATCCCGCCCTGGAAGAAGTCGGTGGACTCGATGTAGCCCGGGGCGATGACGTTGGCCGTGATCCGGTCCTTGTCGAGGTCCTGGGCGATCGTGAGGTTCCAGGCCTCGACGGCGGCCTTGGCGGAGCCGTAGGAGCCGGATCCGCCGCGGTGGGCCGCGATGGAGCTGACGCTGACCACACCGGACCAGCCCCGCACCGACCGCGCCGACGAGATCTCCCAAGCCTGGCGGCGCGAGCAGCCCGGACTCCCGGTCGACTCGATCGGCATCCTCACCCGGATCCACGACGCCGCGAAACTGCTGGCCGACGAGCGGCGCCGCGTCCTGACCCAGGTCGGCATGGACGCCGCCACCCTCGACCTGCTCAGCACCCTCCGCCGTTCCGGTCGGCCCTACCGGCTGTCCACCCGCGAGCTCGCCAGCCGCTGCCTGATCACACCCGGGGCCGTGACCCAACGGGTGGACCGAGCCCAGCACGAGGGGTTCGTCCGCAGACTGGCTGCGGACCCCGGGACCCGCGCCGTGCCCGTGGAGCTGACCCCCGAGGGGCACCACGCAGTGGAGAACGCCGTCGACGGCCTCCTGAACTACGAGCGGGGCCTCATCGAAGCCCTGGCGCCCCAGGAGCAGCGGGAACTGGCCCGCCTCCTGGCAGTGCTGCTGCAGGACCTCAGCGACCGCGCCCACCACCGCGCCTGAACCACGCGCCCACGGGAACGCTCGAACCAGCGAGCCCGGAAAGGCGCCGAGCGTCAGGCGAGCTACGCCGTGGGGCGCCGCCGTCGAACCGTGTGGCGGATCGCCGTCGGGGCCAGCCCCACCCCCACGCTCACGACGACCGCCGCCGCGGCCAGCAGGGTGGACCGCCACGGCCAGGACGCGCCGGTCAGCTCCAGGTGGGCCGAGGGGTACTCGGAGAACTTCGCGGTGGCCAGCGCCGTGCGACGGTCGCTGTTCTCGGCAAGGTCCCGCAGCACCGGATCGAAGCCGAACTCCCCGGACCGCCGTCCTCCGCCGGGCAGTTCGGCGGCGAGCCCGTTGCGGCGGGCCCAGCCGTCCAGCGCACTGCCGAGGTCGGAGGTGTTCTTGACACCGGGCACCACGAAGCGATCCGCCCCGTGGGCGCCCCCCTTCGCCGACCGGGTGACGAGGACCAGGCCGTGGCGGGTGGTGACGGTGTCACCGGCGCCGATCACCAGCGTCCGGGTGGCGAAGGAGACTCCGCCGTACACCTCGAAGGCGGCGGCCGCGTCGATCTCCTCGACTCCGTCGACCAGTCCGATGGCCGTGGTGGGGCGCAGCCACGGGAATGCGGCGTTGAAGGCGTACGGGAGGTCGCCGAGGGCGAGATGGTTGGCCGGTATCGCGGTCGGTCCGTCCGGAGTCCAGCCGGGGTAGGACAGGCCGGTGCCGATACGGGTCGCCTCCGCTGTGCCGGCCAGTTCCTCGACCAACCGCAGCGCACCCATGGTGCCGGAGGTGACGCCCGCGGTGGTGGTCACCCGCCCGTCCTCGACGTAGCGCAGCCCTCGCTTCCAGGCGACCTTCGGGTAACTGCGCTCCAGGGAAGTGATGTTGGACCAGAACGACGTGGCGTCGCGGCCGTCGAGCAGACCGGAGGCGGCCAGCAGTTCGGAGCCCGCGCACACCCCGAGGATCCGGGCGCCCCTGTGGTGGCGTTCGACGATCCACCGGCGCAGGCGCTCCTCGCCCGCGCCGGTGGGGTCGGTCACGGCGGGCACGACCACCACGTCGGGTTCCGGCAGAGTGCCGTCCGCCACCTCGGCCAGCGTGTGGTCGGGCAGCAGATGGGCGCCGCCGGACAGTGGGGAGACACGGCGTTCGGCCGCCACCGTGTAGACGAACATGTCCCGCGACTCGGCGAACACCTGGTAGGGCGCGAGTACATCGGTGGCCACGGAGCCCTCGTTGCCGACCGCGACCGCCACCGTGATCCTGCCCTCCGGTACCGGCCGGGCGGCAGGCCACACCCCGGCATCGGATCCGCGAGGGGCGGCGGCGAAGCTGTCGGCCATCGATGCGCTCACCCCCGCGAAGGCGATCCCCGCGAAGGACGCGGTCGCCAGAGCTGTGCCCAGCAGTACCCAGCCGGTGCGGCGCAGCGCGCGGTGCCCCTTGCGCGCCTCGGAACTCGCCTTGAGCAAGACATACCTCAACAATCCGGGCACGTTTTTGGCAGCACGGTGCCGTCGGCCCTCGTGGAAGTGGGAAAAGCGAAACAGGAAACGGGAAACGGGAAAGAGGAAGGGAAAGAGGGGACGGCCGGGAAGGAGGCCCCTTCGCCGAGGAGGCCAGTCCGTCAGGCAGTCGGCCGCGCTGGTGCGCGCAGCAGCGAGGGCGGCGCGCCGAAGGCGTCAGCGACCACCCGGCGCAGTTGCCGGGCGTCACGGAATCCGCACCGGAGCGCGACCGCCTCCACCGTCAGGTCGGTACCGGACAGCAGGGCGCGGGCCCGCTCCAGCCGCAGTTGCCGCTGGTAGGCGAACGGGGTGATGCCCGCAGCCGTGGTGAAGGCCCGCGTCAGACCGCGCGGGGACAGCCCGGCGATGCCTGCGAGTTCACGCAGGGTGAAGGCGACGTCCAGATGCTGCGCCAGATGGTCCTGCACCCGGTGCACCGCGGGCTGGACGTGGTCGCGGTGCCGCAGGAACGGACTGATCTGTGCCGCGTCCCCGTCCCGCCGCAGGTACAGCACCAGTTCACGCGCGACTCCCGCGGCCAGTTCGGGGCCGCGCTCCCGCTCGACCAGGGACAACGCGAGATCGATCCCCGACGAGATACCCGCGCTGGTGCTGATCCGCCCGTCGTGCACGTAGAGCGCGGCCTCACGCACCCGGGCCCGCGGGTACCGGTCGCGCATCGCCGAGGTGAGCGACCAGTGGGTCGTGCACGCCCTGTCGTCCAGCAGCCCCGCCTCCCCCAGAACGACTGCACCGCTGCACACGGACGCCACCCGGGCACCCGCGTCGTGGGCCTCGCGCACCCAGCGCACCACGGCGGGTGTCACCGGCCGGTCTGATCCGGTCAGCCGGGGGCCCGGCACGAGCACCAGGTCGCCGGCTGCCGCCCGGCTCGTCGACAGCGGTGCCAGCCCCGCCAGCCGCAGGCCTTGCGCGGACCGCAGACCGTCCGTCTCGGCGACGAACTCCAGCCGGTAGCCGCCGCCGAGATGCGCCGCAGCGTCGAACACCTGCACAGGACCACCGAGGTCCAGCAGATTCACCTCGGGCAGCACCAGGACCAGCACCCGCCCGGTACGCCCGTTCGTCTCCTCGCTCACCCCGCCACGGTAGGCCGCCACGAACCGTCCGCACGAGGTCTCCCAGGGACAGGCGGCGGACAGATCTGGCACTGCCGTCCCGGCTGTGGACTGCACCTACGCCGACAGCTGCGGTCCGGATGCTGCTCGCCGCCCGGGGGACCAGTTCAGCAGCCGCGCCGGGTTCACGGTGAGGGCGGCGCGCAGGACCGACGGGTCGACGTGCTCGGCCGGCCAGGCGAGGCAGTCGGCGAACGTCCTGCCGCGTTCGTGGCGGGTCCAGGGCCAGTCGCTGCCCCACAACAGGCGCTGGTGGCCCGCCTCCTCCAGCAGGCGCCGCAGCATGCGGCCGGGCGCGCCGGGGGCGCAGCGGTAGGGCGCGGAGGCCTTGATCCACACGTGGTCGCGCGTGGCCAGATCCAGTACCGCGCGGTCGGCGCCCTCGGATGCGCCCGGCAGGCCGAGGTGGTCGATCACCACGGGGGACGGCCAGCTGCGGAGGGCGGGTGCGATCGCCGCCCACTGTTCGCCCGCCGCGTGCACCTCCAGGTGCTGCCCGCGCTCGGCCAGCAGCGCGGCCACCTGCCGCCAGTGCGGCCCGGCCAGGTCGGGCACCCGCCGGCCGATCAGGTTGAGGCGGATGCCCACGACGCCGTCGAGGGCGAGCGGGGCGAGCGCGCCTGGTCGGCAGGGCCGGTCGTGGTCCAGCACGATGACGGCGCGGAACCTGGCGGGGTGCCGGGCCAGGCAGTCGAGCAGGAAGTCGTTGCGCGATCCCAGGAAGCTCGGCTGGACGAGGACCGCGCCGCCGATGCCGTGCCGGTCGAGCAGCGCCAGGTACGTCGCCGGGAGGGCGTCGTAGTCGGGCACGTAGCGGGGGCGGTCGGCCCTGGGCAGGCCGCGGTGGAACACGTGGGCGTGGGTGTCCACCGACTCCACCGACGCGGCCAACTCCACCGACGTGGCCGATTCGCAGATCACCCGCCGATGGTAGGCCCGGGGGCCTCTGGACCTTCACCTGACCGACTGTCATATTGGCCTGCATGTTCGACGACGTACTGACGTGCTCACGTTCAGGTCGGTCGGCGCCGCGGAGGCGCTGCCACTGCGCCGCGCCGGTCGTTGGTTCCCTCCGGCACCGCACGGACCTCAGGTAAGGAGCGAGCATGCGCCAGTGGTACCGCTCGGCGCCGCCCGGGGGCCGACGGGCGTTCTGGGCCACCTTCGGCGGCTGGGCGCTGGAAGGGGCCGACGCGCAGATCTACGGCCTGGTGCTGCCGACCCTCACCGCGCTGTGGCATCTCACCAACGGCCAGGGCGGGTTGGCCTCCTCGGTCACCCTGGTCTGCACCGCGCTCGGCGGCTGGCTGGCCGGGGCGGCCTCCGACCGGTGGGACCGGGTGGCCGTCCTGCGCTTCACCATCGCCTGGTACGCGGTGGCGACCGCGCTCGTCGGCTTCGCCAACGGCTTCGAGTCACTGTTGGCCTTCCGGTGTCTGCAGGGCATCGGCTTCGGCGGTGAGTGGGCCGCGGGCGCGGTGCTGATCAGTGAGTACGTGACCACGCGGTACCGGGGCAGGGCCCTCGGGGCGGTGCAGAGTGGTTGGGCCGTCGGCTGGGCCTTCACCCTCGCCGCCTACTCGGTGCTGGTCACCGTCCTGCCGCAGGCCTGGGCGTGGCGGGCGATGTTCTGGCTCGGCGTGCTGCCCGCCCTGCTGGTGCTCGCCCTCCGCCGTGGGATCGCCGACCCCACGGCCGACCAGCGGCGGCGGGAGAAGGCGTCGCCGACGGAGATCTTCCTCCCCGGCCTGCTGAGGATCACCGTGTTCGGCGCCCTGCTCGGGCTCGGCAGCCACGGCGGCTACTACGCCCTCACCACTTTCCTGCCCACCTACCTCCACACCACCCGGCACCTGTCGGTGATGAGCAGCAGCGGGCACCTCGCGGTCTTCATCGCCGGCTCGTTCCTCGGCTACCTCGCCTCCGGGTGGCTCTCCGACCGGATCGGCCGTCGTCGCAACGTCGTCCTCTTCGCCCTGTGCAGCCTCGTGACCCTCGTTCCCTACCTGCTGCTGCCACTCGGCGATCTCGGCACCCTCATCGCGGGCGCGCCGCTCGGGTTCTTCTCGGCCGGGATCCCCGGCGGACTGGGCGCCCTGTTCGCGGAGTTGTACCCCACCCGCGTCCGGGGCAGCGGGCAGGGCTTCTGCTACAACCTGGGCCGCATCGTCAGCGCCGCGTTCCCCGCCCTCGTCGGCTACCTCTCCGGACGCCTCGGACTCGCGGCGAGCATCGCCCTCTTCGCGGGGCTCGCCTACGCACTGGCGGCCATCGCCGCCACCTGCCTCCCCGAGACCCGCAACCGCGAACTGCCCCACGACCCGGCCCCCGCCGCCCGACCGGAGCGCATCGCCAGCTGACAACGCCCCTTCGGCCTGGGCGTGTTCTTCCTTCCCGAATACCAGGCAACCGTCCCGTGACGGCGGCCCGGTGTACGGCGGACACGTCCGCATGCGGGACTGCCTGGGGCCTCCAGCGGGTGAACCCACCACCGACGCCACCCCGTTGTCCCCGGTGGCAGCCGCCGTGTCCCGCAGAGCTACCAGGGCGGCCACTTCTCCGGCACCTCGATCTTCGGCCAGGACGGCTTCCAGGCGTCCTTCACCTACGACAACGCCCTGATGATCACCGCGCTCCTCCAGCGCGGCACCACCGACGACGTCCAGTACGCCGCCCAGCTCGGACGGAGCCTGCTCCACGCGCAGGCCCACGACCCCGAACTCGCAGACGGCCGCCTGCGCGCCTCCTACGAGCCGCACCCGTTCGTCACCAAGGACACCACCCCGTACGTGGGCAGCCCCTCCGTCTACACCGGCAACATGGCCTGAGCGGGAATGGCCTTCACCCGCCTCTACCGGGCCACCCTCAACCCGTCCTACTGCCGCGCCATCGACTGGGCGGCCACCACCATCAAGGCCACGGACGGCGTCTACACCGGTGTCAGCTTCTACCGGAACGACACCAAGAAGGTCTGGTTCGAAGGAACCGGACACCTGCTGGTCGCCTACCACGCCCGCGCCAACGGCACCGACCCCGTCGAGGCCAACAAGCTTCTCACCACCCTGGAGACGGCCCAGACCAGCGCCCCGAACACCGACGGCAGCGGCATCGTCGCGGCCTCCGGCGACAGCCTCGACACCGGCCAGGGCGACTACTACTACGCCGCCCTGCACACCGGAGCGACCGCCTGGTACGTGATCGCAGCCCAGGGCGGCAACCCGTTCCGCCTCTGATCCCCGCTCCCGGCGACACACCCTGAACGTGGTATAGGGGGGCGCCCCGCGGGCGCGGGGGGGCCGGCGCCCCCCCCCCACGCCGAGACAGACCCCACACCCACGC